>NZ_CAUPYC010000005.1:0-129436 GCF_963515335.1 uncultured Paenibacillus sp.
TTACATATTGTGGATGTATTCGTTGTGTAGGTATAATTTTCAGCGGGAATTTAGGTTATTATGTATTTACCCTGCACGCCCCTAAACAACACAATTTTTCCGCACGCCGCGGAACGCCGAAAGGCTGAACCCTCGATGGGCTCAGCCTTTACTGTTGTACCGGGACAGGGAGGGATCGAATCTGCATGGATCGGATTTCAGGCATGCACAGGCATCTCTCCCGCACCGGCTGCCGGGTTGGAGGATCTTAGTAAATGAAGGCGCGGGAAACGATGACGAGAAGAATGAACAATACCAGGATGACACCCGCAGACGTACCGAGGAATTTGCCGTATCCACCTATTGCACTCATTGACTTTCCCCTCCTTTCGCATATCATACGACCAGTGTATTTAGATAGCCGACTTTAAGATTGGATTATAGCCCGCTTCCCGGCGAATTGGGCGGCTGCCTGCGCTGTAACGATTCTCCGCCATTAGCCATATAGTGAAGGAGATGGAGGGTGGGGAGATGCCTACGGTAAACAATATTTTCAACATCAAAATCACCAATGTGTCGGGCAACGGCTCCATTAACTTCGGCAATAACTTGCATAGAGACAATTCCATTACGCAAAAGAAAAGCGGCGGGTATTATGTGGTAGGCGACGGTACCTTTTCCAACAGCAGGGAACTGATCAACGTAAGCGATCCGGATGTAATAGATCAGCCAAGTCCGTCGGCATAAAAGGAGGATCGAGCGATGAATATCTCGATTGCCGTCATCAAAGTGAACAGTATTCATAATCTGGGCTCGCTCAATGTCGGTAAAACCATCCTGAGCCGAAATCAGGCGTCGACACAGGTTTACCCGGAACCCTCGGGCATGCAGCAATCGGCGGCAGCGGATAACGCAACAGAGGTGGATGATGATGTACATTGATATATATGCGTATGTGCGGCTGATGGAAAGCAGGATCAAACAGCTTGAAGACCGGCTCGCCCTGCTGGAAAATCAGTCCGAGCAGCTGTCGAGGGCTATGCAGCAAGTAAAGCCGATTCACATCGAAAATATTACGTACAAGGTGCAAGAGCTGGCGGTGCGCGATCTGTCCGGCACCCTCAACATCGGTTTGACGGCCTTGTCCGATCCGGAACAGTTGGAGAAGTGGGTCAATCAAAAGGATGAGGGCGACAGCCAGGAGCTTCACGTCGATAACTTGAGCCGCTCGCAGGGCAAGGAGGAGTTGTGATTGGCGGATTCGAAGGCGAAAACACGCGCGTGCATAAGATGCGGCGGGATTGTACAAGCAGAGCATCAATATTGCCGGAGTTGCGGGGCGCCGGCCGTCAATCGTTGCATGGATGCCGGCGGATTGCTCGCCGAGCCGTGCGGACACGTCAACGACGATCAATCCGCCTATTGTGTCCGCTGCGGCTCCTATACGGCCTACCATAAAGCAGGGCTGTTGTTCGCGGACTATCCGGAAACCAAAGTGCTGCAGAAAGAAGAATTCGAGGAATGGAAATGGTTCTCCCATCCTTTCTTCACCCAATGACCAACGGAGAGGCGATTAGCCTCTCCGTTCTTAGCGGCTCAGTCCCGAATCACGATGTCGTGATAGGGAGCAGGGCTTCTTTTTTTCGGTAACCGGATCTCCAGCATGCCGTCCTTGAAGGTCGCCTTGGAACGCGACGGATCCACGTCGCAGGATAACAGGATGTCTTGTGTTTTATCGGCATGTTTGATTTTCAGCCTGCGTTTGTTTACGGAAAAATTCATATCATGCGGAGAAGTTTCCTTCGGCAGCCGGCATTGGACAAAAATGCTGCGATGGGTCTCGAACATATCGTAATCGATGCCGCCGTTCTTGAACGGGTTGAAATAGGGATGCCGATATGACGGGCTTTTGAAAAATCGTTTCATGACGTTCTTAACGTAATCTTCCACCGGATCCAACTGCTCGCCGAGCGTTTTCCACTGTCCGCCAGTCAAGAACGGGAATTGCTTCACCATATATTTCTCGAATTCATCCCAATCCATCATCTGGGGCTGACGATCCATCACCGGTTTTCACTCCCCTGCTGTAGCAATTACCGTATAGTATGTGGCATGCGCCCGATTGACACACGGCGGCACATGACGAATGCGGTATAAATGGAACACACACCCGCCCGGATTCATATGCTGAAAGTGGGCGCAGGCAGGGGGGAGCAGCATGCCATCGATTGTCGGGAGTATCAAAATCGTCAGCGTAGGATCCAGCTCGATCGTCCAATTGGGAGACGCCGTCATTCTTGCCCCGAAGAGCTCGGCCAAAACGTTCGCGGGCGCCGGCTCGTTCAACACCGGTGATTTTCCGAACACGAATAACGGCCTCAGTCTCACGAATACACTGGATAACGACGTTGTCGACGATACGGTTAGCGGCAATGCTTAGCAGATATTAACCTGCTGATCGGGAGATGATAGCATGATCATTCATCAGACGATTACGATCCACCATCTGCGTATCGGCGGCATATCCAATTCCTCCGTTCTGCAAATCGGTACGGCAGGGTTAATCAAGCCGCTATCCAGCTTATATAACACGGGCGGCTTCACGGGACCCGCACCCCAGCCCGGCCAGGCAACCGGTTTGCCGCTCGTGCCGTTTCGGCCGCTGGACTTGCGTTAATGTTATGGGATATATGAAGAGCGGCCAGCGTAGGATGTACCATAGGAGGAGAGGCCTATGGACTTGTACCGATACATCGTTTGCCTGCAGCAGGAAGTGCATCGGGTCCTGGTGCTGCAAAACAACAGAATGAACGAATTGGCCAATGAATTGGCCGCGGTCCGGGCACAGCTGGAGCGTCTCGAACGATTGCCGAGGATGAACATCGAGAAGATTGAATACAGCTTCGAGCAATTGAAAGTGGAACGGCTGGACGGTACGCTGATCATCGGAATTTCTCCTTTCGACACCGGCACCATTCAAGACCTTCAGGTTCAGCAGCAGCATCAAGAGGACGTTACCTTCGGGCAGACGAATGCTCCGGAGGATCCGGAGCGGCCGATCCGCAAAGATGTCGGCGACTATATTCGGCGGCATGTGCCCGAGCTGCTGGCAAAGGAGGCGCAGGCCCGCGGTCTTGAGCTCTTGCCCGAGCATCGCGAGCTGATCGTGGAAGATATGCTCAAGCAAATTGATGAACGCATAGGCGCCTACTACAGGTTTATGCAGGGTGATAAAAATACGAATAAGGACGGGCAGACGGTCGCAGATCTGGTGTTCCAAAAGGTTAAGCAGGATGTGCACGCGGCCTTGGAACGCTATGTCGAGCATTTCGGGAAGGGGGATGGCCATTGAACGACAGCATACGGATGAACGTCGTGAACGAATGCCTGCAAGTCGGATGGATCCGAATCATGGGGGTGGGCAGCTCTTCCGTCGTGCTTATTGGAGACACCGAAACGATCATCTCCGCTTCCGCCTTCGATACGCCGCCGGAATCGCTGATTATCGGACCGCTTATTCCGTTTGCGCCAACGGGAGGGTAGCGTGAAACGCCTGTCGCTCGTTGGAACCGTGAATATCAGGTCCGTGACGAACTCGTCTCTATTTCAGGCCGGCGATAATGTTGTTGTTGCGCCTTACTCCAGAGTGTTTGCCGTGCAAAGGGAAATTCCGTCTTACATCGGCAATGAGGGAAACTTTAATTATCCGGTTTTTACCGCGCCTATTCCGATGCCGATTGTGGATGAGCAGGTACAAGTATCCGTCCGACACGCAAAGCCGCTCATTCAAGTGGGCTGCCTGGATATTGTGGGGGTATCCACTTCTTCCGTCGTGCAGATCGGTTCCAACCGCGTGATTCAGGCGGAAAACCGGACGAAGCATATCCGGCAGCTGCTGCCGCGGGAAGGGGGGACGGACAGTGGCGAACGCGCATGAGCAGGTCGTGAGGAAATATGTGAACAAATATTATCCGAAAGCCGGGGTTGTGCTGCTTGCGGGCAGCGCGGCCAAAGGAAAGGCGATTGAAGGCTCCGACCTTGATCTCGTTATTTTCGACGAAAGCGCGGAGGAATCGATTCGCCGTATCGACCGGAAGCTCGGATCGATATTCGAGGTTTTTCTTGTGTCGCCGAAGCAATTCCCCTATTTCCTGGAGGAGGCCCGCAAAAGCGGGATTCCTTCGATCGTACGCATGTGTGCGGAAGGCGTCGTCGTGGTCGATCACGGCCAAGCGGCCGGATGGGTCGCCCGGGCCAGAGAGGTGTGGCAGGCAGGTCCTTACGCGAGGCCGCTCGATGAGTTGGATCGATACCGGTATGAGATCACCGAACAGCTTGAAGACTTTGCGCACTCCGATTGCAGGGCGGAGAACCTGTTCGTGCTGAACAAAATCGCGGAGCTTCTCGGCCGGTTTCTTTTGCGCGCGAACAAGCGTTGGCTCGGCGTCGGGAAGTGGGCTTACCGGGCGCTTGAGGAATTCAATCCCGCCGTCGCGCGGCAATTCGCCGAAGCGATGGATTGCTTTTACCGGAACGGCTCCCGCAGCGAATTTGTGGAATTTGTGCGCGCGATGCTGGCCCCGTATGGAGGCAAGCTGAGAGTCGGATGGATCGAGGGGGTGCGGGGCGATCCCGATGAGGCTGATTAAGGGTCAGAATCCGAATAGGAACGGAAGCTCGACAACTTGCGGGATGGGTTCGATGTGGAGCCCATCCTTTTTGCGTTGCATACAAGGAAGTCAAGGCGCCGGTATCGAATTAAAGCAGAATGTTTCGGAGAAAGAGGGAGATGCGATGTTACTGGAAATGGCCATTCTGCAGGTGAACTTGTAGCATGAACGAACCGAAATGGCTGGAGTGGACTAAAAAGATACAATCGATCAGTCAGGCCGGACTGGCCTACTCTAAAGATATGTACGATCTGGAGCGGTTTGGGATGCTGCGGGAGCTGAGCGTCGAGATTATGCACCATTACACGCAGGCCAGCCATGAGCAAATCAGGACGCTGTTCGCTTCGGAAGGCGGATATGCGACGCCCAAGGTGGATGTCCGGGGTGTCGTTTTCCGTGACGGGAAGGCGCTGTTCGTAAAAGAAAAGCTCGACGGAGCATGGTCTTTGCCCGGCGGGTGGGCGGATGTCGGCTTGTCTCCGAGCGAGGTGGCGGTGAAGGAAGTGAAGGAGGAATCGGGCTTCGACGTGGAGCCGGTCCGCCTGCTGGCCGTTCTCGATAAAAAGTTTCACCGTCATCCGCCTTCTCCGTGGCATACCTATAAGCTGTTCGTGCTTTGCGCCATCGTCGAAGGCGAAGCCGCGCAAGGCATGGAAACGTCGGACGTTCGTTTCTTCGGGGAGGACGAGCTGCCGGAGCTGTCGTTGGAGCGCAACACCTACGAACAGGTGGAACGAATGTTTGAGCTGTACCGCGATCCGGGCCAGCCGGTCTGGATCGACTAGCTTCTGCCTGAGGGCTTGACAGGGAAGGCTCCGGTCTCTTGTTTAGGACAAGGAAATGCCCGGTTAAGAAAAGGGATAAGATAACCGCGTAAAGCATTCCCAACCGAAACGGAGGTCCGGGCCGGCATGAGCATGAGCGCAAGATTGATGCGGATCCGCAAGGAAGAGCGAAAATACCACGAGCATATTTACGATGTACATAAGCTTTACAAGAAAGGCTCCTGGCTGCATGAGCCGACGGAGGCGGTCATGGAGGCATTCTGGGAAATCGGCACAGGCGGCGGGCCGTTGTCGATCCTCGATCTGGGCTGCGGGGTGGGCCGCAACAGCATCCCGCTGGCGGAGAAGGTACGGGATAAGGCAGGCCGGGTAGTGTGCGTCGATCTGCTCGATAAGGCCATTCAGAAGCTGCGCGAATACGGGCGCCGCTACGGCGTCGGGGATACGCTTGCGGCCGAGCAAAGCGATATCAGCGATTTCCGCTTTCCTCCGGAAAGCTTCGATTATATCGTCGCAGCGTCGAGCCTGGAGCATGTGCGCACGGAGAAGATGCTGGAAGAGGTGCTGGGCCGGATGGCCGAGGGGACGAAGAGCGGCGGCGTTAACTGCATCGTCATGCACACGTCGATTGAGGAATACGACGAACGGGACGGATCGCGAAGGGAAACGTTGTTCGAGGTCGTTCTGGACCGGGACAAGGCGCTGGACAAACTGCGCCGCGCTTATGCCGGTTGGGAAGAGCTGCGCGTCTCGGATGAGCCGACCGAATTTCCGATCAACCGCGGGGACGTTCCGGTTCGGCTGAAAGCCGTAAGCGTGACCTTTGCCGTTCGCAAACCTTGAATACGCGCTTTTTCGTCGTTGTGCTGGTGGACATGCTGGCGCAAATTAACTTTCAGTAAACGCTTACCAAATGAACGCCGGAAAGTGTATAATCGTTAGATAGCACTTTCGAAGGAGTGAGCGTATGATCTTCATCCATCACAACGGTTATCACATCAAGCTTGTGGAGGCGTCGGTCATCGACAAGCCGGTGCTGCGCAGCATGATTCAGTTCTACTTGTACGACACCAGTGAATATAACGGCAAGGATCCCGACAAGCACGGCGTGTTCGACTATATGTTCTTCGACCACTACTTCACCGACCACGGCCGGCAACAGGAAGGGCGTTTGCCGATCATGATTCAGATCAACGATCTGCTTGCCGGCTTCGCGCTCATCAATACGTTCAGCATTCTCACCCCGCAGACGCCTTCGACCCGCAATCTGGCGGATTTCTTCATTATGCGCAAATGGCGCCGCCGTTCGATCGGCAAGGTGATCGTGAAGGAGATTTTCGATACGTGGCAGGGTCATTGGGAAGTGAAGCAGGAGCGCGAGAACATAAGCGCCCAGCAATTCTGGCGGAACGTCATTCATGAGTATACGAGCGGAGCCTACAAGGAAACGGACCTTAACGACGAGCGTTGGAACGGTCCGATCCAGGAATTCGACAACAACGGCCGACTGTAGTCGCGGCAGGCGAATTTGACGGCGAAGCCATACAAACGCACGGCATCGAGCAAGGCCTGTGGACGGAGGAACAATCCGACAATCGGCTTCGCTGAATCGGAAGTCCTCCTCTTGGTTAAGAAATCGTAAGGACTTGTCGCTTACGTTCATAATAGGGGAGGTGTATCGGCATGCCCGTCATATCGGTAAATGCTTGGTCGTTCGAGCGGTATATGGGACCGCTGCGGATGATAGAATGGAATGAGGATACGAAGGAGCAGGTGCTGAAGGTGTCGAACCGTCCCGAAGAAATGGGACTGACCGCAATGCTTGCCAAACTCGGCCGCAAAGGCTACAGGGCTGTCGAGATTCCCTACTGCCATCTTCAGGATACGTCCGAGGAAGGGCTGGAGCATCTTCGGGACCAGGCCCGGATACAGAATGTACAATTGACGTCGCTTCTGCTCGACTACGGCGATTTGTCGTCCGTCGACCCGTTGCGCCGCCGAACCGATCTGTCCTGGTACAGGCGATGGATCGACATTGCGGCCGATGCGGGTTTCGTGTGCGTGCGCATTCCCGCGGGAGAGGCGGACCCGGACGACCGTCCTGCGATTATACGCGCGGCGGACGGGCTCCGTTGCGCGGCCGATTATGCGAAGTCGCGCAACGTCCGTGTCGTTACCGAAAATATAGGCGGCCTGTTGTCTACCTCCGATAATGTGAACCGCTTGCTTGAAGCATGCGGCGGACGCGTGGGGCTGACGGTCGATTTCGGCAATTTTCCCGAGGATAAATACCGCCAATTGGCGGAGGTGCTGCCTTACGCCGATACGGTGCACGCCAAAGCCAGGACGAAGTCCGGCGGCATCGTGGACGAGGACGATTTCTACCGGTGCCTGCAGCTGTGCGCCAATGCCGGCTTCCGCGGCCCGCTGTCGCTTACGTATCTTGACGAAGGGGATGCATGGGAGGCGCTTGACGGGTTAAGAAGCATGGCTGACAATGTGATGACGAAACCTGCATAAAATCGATGGGCGGAGCTCGGCAGAGTTCCGTCCTTTACTATACAAGTGCGTCTCCGCCCGCTTAATACAGCTTGTGGACTTGCGCGTTTAACTTCTATCGGCCGGCGTTAAAATAGTTAGTAAGATGACTATTGTCGAAGCGGAAGGTGCTGGTCGGATGGAGCGAATGAACCGGGCTGAACATCGGGAGAAAACGGTAAAGACGGCGCTGCTGCAGTTTGTGTTTCCTTTCTCTCTTAAACCGGAAAGCGGGGCGTCATTAGTCAAGGAGTTGGGGAAGCGCGGCGGATATACGCCTTTCTACTTGAACCGGACGGAGCTGGAAGATGCATTTTACGGGGAAGGCTTTCAGGTATCGCACAAAAAGCTGGAGCGTTACTATTTGCATTTTACCGGCAGCGTGCTGTTTCCCCGTGACCATAACCCGAAAGCCTTTCAACGCATGTCGAAGGCGGAAGGCGAAATCTACATACTCGAAACTCCGTTTTTCTCGATGCCGTTCAAGGTGCTGTCGGTCGATGTCATCGTCTGTCCGTTCGATCTCGGCTTTCTGACCGTCAGAATCCAGATCAATCAGACGGAAAGCTACAGCCGTGTCCTGGAATTCGCCGACCGGTTCCGCGTGCTGGAGGATGTCAGCGCGATGGATAATGCGGCTTTCGTGCTTTGCGGCGATGAACGCTTCCAGCAAATCGAACAGTTTCTGTTCAGGAAAGTCGCGCCCGGCGTCATGCCTTATCTCGACACATCGGATCTCGACCGTGCTTACTTCGAGACGCTGCCGTTCTTTGTGGACGAGCGGATGTTCGTGCAGGCGGTCTACGCTTTCGCGGACGGGGAGACCATCACGACGGAGGACCAGTACCGCGCCCTTCATCTGGACGGCGTGAACGAGTGGGGAGAGCCTTTTACGAGCTCCGGCAATCCCGATTTTATTACGGGCTATTGCGATGAGCATATCTATGGGAGATGGAGCCCCGAAACCTTCTTTGGTCTTAACGAGCATACGTTCTGCTGCTTAACGAACGGATCGGAGACAAGAGTTCGGGCGATTGCGCGGCAAATGTACGGAGAGTTTTACTATGGAGTCCTGCTTAATATGTTCCACAAAATCGTCCTGCTCAAGCTGTCCAATGAGTATTCGCAGGTCCGGCTTGAGCGGGACAAGGAACCGGTTGAGGGTCTGATCCGTTCCATTACGACGTTTTCGGCGAATTATTACTTTTTGGAGCTGGCGTCGCAGCTGGAGGGGAAGGAGCTCTTTTTTCAGTTGCGGCAAATGTTCGGCATTCACGATCTCTATTTGGAGGTTAAGCAAACGCTGCTCGATCTGTACACGTATCAGGACCGCGAAAACGCAAAGAGCTCCAATTACCTGCTGCTGCTGCTCACTATGTACACGGTTGTCGGCGGTATTTACGGCATGAACCAGGTGATCGAGGATTTGAAGGGCAGGATCGATTGGAGCAAAATGCTGGAATACTCCATATTCGAGTACATCGCGCTTTTCACGACGTTGACCGGTTTGGTCGTCGGCATCGGGCTGTCGTTTACTCTCGTCGTGAAATGGATCAGGGACGGGATCAGGAAACGGGAGAGGTAGCGCGGCGCGGCACCGTGCGCGCAATCGCGCAAATGCGTGTTATGGAATAAAAGGAGTCCGGTTGCGGAATCCTAGTTTTCGTTGACACTGAGAATGAATCTCATTTATTATAAGGGTAGTGCAGGAGTTTATATTTTCAATGGCAGGTGAACGAACGGGTGAAGACGATCAAATATTGCTGCCGGAACGAACGGCTCGGCTCCAAGACGGTGTACAAAGGCTTGAAGCATGAGTATCCCGATGTGAAGCAGAAAAAGAAGGATTGCTTGGGCCATTGCAAGCAATGCCATAAGCAGTGCATCGCCCGGGTCGGAAAAGGCAACCTGGTCTGCGCCGATTCGCCCGACGAGCTGTACGCGCAGTTGAAGCGGATCATCGAACAGTCCCGCGAGAAGGAGTGCGTTACGGTATGAGCCTGTCGTTGCTGGCCCTGTACATTCCGTTTGTAATACTGATCGTGGTTCTGTTACTCTTATATAGGGTAATTGCGAAGCAGTAAATCGAGACGGAAGGTTGTGACCGGGATGTTGAACGATACGTTAAGCGAAGCTTTAAACGAGCAACTGAATTTCGAGTTTTACTCGGCCCATGTTTACATGGCCATGGCGGGTTATTGCTCAGCCGAGAGCCTGGACGGGTTCGCCAACTTCTTCCTTGTACAGGCGGAAGAGGAGCGGTTCCACGGCATGAAGATTTACAAGTATCTGAACGATCGCGGCGTCCGCGTGCAATTGACGGGTATGGAAAACCCCCGCAACGATTACGATTCGGTTCTGGAAGTGTTCGAGCATGCTTATGAGCACGAGAAGATCGTGACGCGGCGCATCTATCATTTGTCCGACTTGGCGTTGAACGACCGCGAGCATGCCACCATCCAGTTTCTGAAATGGTTCATCGACGAGCAGGTCGAGGAAGAAGCGATGTTCGACAGCGTCATCAATAAGCTGAAGCGCATCGAGAAGGACAGCAATGCGTTTTTTATGATGGACAACGAGTTCGCGCAACGGTCCTTTACCCCCCCTGGGGTATGATAACGCATGGACGATCGAAAGCCTCCTGACATCGTGTCGGAGGCTTTTTTGGCCGCCGTGCCGGTACCTGTGCATGCGCGCTATAAGGACCGGAGCTTCCGGAGCCAGCCGTCGTCGACCACGACCGGCTGCTTCGGAATAAGCTCCAGGGAGAAGCAGGAGGCCAGCTCCCGGGCGGTAACCGGCTCGATTCGGTCCAGCAGCCCGCTCATGGCCGCCATGGCGCCGATGACGGTTTCCGATCCAATGCCGTTCTCCCTCATCGCGCGGATCGAAAGGGCGCCGTGACGCTTCGCCAGGCGTTTGCCGTCGGAGCCGAGGAGCAGAGGGATATGGGCGAAACGGGGAGGCCTTTGTCCCAGCGCTTCGTACAGCGCAAGCTGGCGCGGCGTCGAGTCCATTAGATCGTGGCCCCGCAGCACATCGGTTATTTTCATGGCGGCGTCGTCCACGACGACCGCCAGCTGGTAGCTGATGATGCCGTCGGCTCTGCGAACGACGAAATCGCCGTTTTCGCCCGGTTGAAACGATTGCGGGCCCGCGGCCAAATCGTGAAAGGCAATGGTGCGGTCGGGCATCGCAAACCGGAGTGAAGGCGTTTTGCGCTGTGCGCGCTCACGTCTCTCTCCTTCATTCAGATGCCGGCAGGTACCGGGATAAGCCGGTCCTTCGGCCGATAGCCCATGGGGCGCGCTCGCCACCGCGGCAAGCTCCGCGCGGCTGCAATAGCAAGGGTAGAGCAGACCCTTCGCCGACAAACGTTCGATTGCGGCGTCGTAAAGCGCTTGACGCCCGGATTGGACGTACGGTCCGAACGGTCCGCCCGCATCGGGGCCTTCATCCCAATCGATGCCGAGCCACCTGAGATCCGCCAAGGCCTGCCGGGCAAGCTCAGGCCTGGAACGCGGCTTGTCGATATCCTCCAGCCTCATAATAAACGCTCCGCCTGCGCTGCGCACCTGAAGCCAGGCAAGCAGGGCGGTGCGGGCGTTTCCGACATGGAGCTCGCCCGACGGAGTCGGCGCATAACGTCCTCTTATCATGAAATCGCACACCTCTGCGCAAAAAGAGCAGGGAGATTGTCCCTGCTCAAGCGGTTCAAATAAGGATGCGAGCCGGATCGGCTCGAATGTTGCAATGGCGGAGCCGACGGGATTCGAACCCGCGGTCTCCTGCGTGACAGGCAGGCATGTTAGGCCTCTACACCACGGCTCCTTGACCAACAACAGTGCTGATCATACCATGAATATTTAAACGGATGCAAGCTTTTTTTGCGGGAAGCAATAGCGAATGTGATTAATCTTACGAGCGATTCGGGAGGAAAGACATGAGGGCTGCAGTCGGTCAGGAGAAATTGCCCGAAGCCGCGCCGGAAACATGCGGGCTTGACGGAGACAAGCTGGAAGCGATGAGGGAAGTTCTGACGCCATGGGGGATCAAAAGCGTGCTCGTGGTGAAAAACGGCCGCAAGGCATGGGAATGGCACGAGGCCGGACAGGACCGGCAAGGTTCGATCTATTCCTGCACCAAGAGTGTGTTATCCGCGCTGATCGGCATTGCGGTCGACAACGGCTATATTGACAATGTGGAACGCCCGATCGGCGATTATCTCGAGCTTGGAGAGCTGCCGGAGAACGGAAGCCGCTCGGCGCATCGGATCACAATCAGGCATTTGCTGACGATGAAGTCTGGCTTTGACTGGCCGGATTTCGACAAGCCTTATAATCAGATGAAGAAAGCGGACGATTGGGTAAGGTACGTATTGGACAGACCGGTCGTTCATGAGCCTGGAGAAGCGTTTACATACAACTCGGGCGGTTCCCATTTGCTGTCTGCGATATTGACGAAAACGACGGGACAGAGCACTCTGGCGTTCGCCATGGACAAGCTGTTCGGGCCGCTCGGCATCCGCCGGGTCCGATGGAACGCCGGGCAAGGCGTTCAGGAAGGCGGTACGGGGCTATATATGACCGCGGCCGATCTGGCGAAATTCGGACTTTTATACGCGCGCAAAGGCGTCTGGGAAGGGCGCCGAATCGTGTCGGCGGATTGGGTCGCGCAATCGACGGTTGCTTCGACGAAAGGGCTGCTTCATTACAAGCCGCCGATCTATGGATGCTACGGCTACCATTGGTGGGTGTCGGCGGAGCAGCCGGAAGAAGTGCCGGATTACTTTTTCGCCTTCGGGTTCGGCGGGCAATATTTGGCCGTCGCGCCGGAAGAGGAACTGGTGGCGGTCATCCGGAAAGGACTGGCCGGACGCAATAAAGCGATACTCTCGAGAAGGCTGCTGCATGAATATATTTTTGCCGCTTTGATCGGTTCCCGGCGCACCATTCCGGCTTCTCAATCGTCGAATGAAGAAAGTAGCCCAGCAAGCCAAGCAAAGGACGTGACGGTCCGGGACGGCAAAGCGGTGAGAATCGTACAGCAATCTGTGCCGCGAGCCTAAGTTCCCCGCATACGGAAAGACAAGCCTCGCCATGCGAGCGCTTGTCTTTTGTCCGTTTTGACGGCATTATACGGCGTTGATCCGGTTCTCTGCCGCCAACCGGCGGATTTCGACTTTGACGCGTTCTTTCAGATCGTCGTCCGACATAAATTGAATGCCGTACAGATACCCGCCGTCGTTATCCGATTGCCAGCGCACCTCGCCGTTAACGGTAAGCGGAAAGGTCTCGGCGAATGGGAAATCGATCGTTAGCCGTACCAGATTGTCACCGCTGCGGAGATCAAGCCCCGCAACGAGCTTGCAGCCGCTCTTGTTCCAATCGATCAGCTCCGCCGGCGCTTGCCTGGTTTCGAGCTCAAGGCCGTTCAATTCGATAATTTGAAAAAGGCATGGTTCCGGTACTGCAAATAAATACCGAAACGGTTCTTTTCTTCGGCTGTTGATCATTCAGTCTGAACCTCCGGGTGAAATATCACCATTAACTATACTATGAAATCCATAATTCGGCAATTTACAAAGGAGCGAATTTCGCATGCATATGGAGACGCTTAAGTAAGGAAAACGAAAAGCGTCCCTAGGAATCCAGGGGACGCTCTTTTCTTGTTTTTCGCATAATCGCGAGTCTGACCAGTCCGTATATACCGGCAGTGCCGAGAATGGCCCAAACGATGATCATCCCGTATCGGTTCACATGATAACCGATCTGCTCGATATATTCCCCCACGAACCAACCGAGAAGGAAGTAGACGATCGTCCATACGAATGCGGTGCTGTACGTATACGTTGCGTAACGGCCGTAAGGCATTTTGTTCAACCCGACGATATACATCGAGATGTGCCGAAGCAGCGGAAGCAGGACGAACAGGCAAATCGCGAAGCTTCCGTATTTGGCGCTGAGCCGCTCGGACGCTTCGAGCGCTTTGCGGAAGTTTTTCTTGTTCTCGAACCGTTTGCCGAATTGATGTCCGGCGGCCTTGCCGATCAAATAGCCTGACGTCAATCCGCTTGCGATGCCGAGAAAAATCGCGATGAAGGTGGGGATCGGCGACAGCAGTCCGGAAGCCGCAACCGCGCCGCCGGTCATCACGACCGCCTCGTTCGGAATCGGCAGGCCGATAATGCCGAAGCATAGGGCAAAGAAAAAGGCGGCATAGCCGAAATCTTCAATGAATGCAGTCAATAAATCATATCCCATACGATTCCATCCCAACGAATCTGAGTTGTTTCTAGAATACGCCTTGCCGTGAGATAAAGCAATAACAGTGATCTTCAGCGATCTTCGCTCATGATGAGCGATCGGTGACCGATGCCCGCGGCCAAGCCGAATTGTCGACGGGGGAAAGAGGTCAAGGATGCCGTTCGGCAACGCGCAAAGTAATAAGGTGCATTTTCTGCACCTGGTTTAGTCCGGATTGCGGCGATCAGACATCAAGGTGCAATGAGTACACCTTGATTCAAGGTTTTCGGATAAAATCCGGATTTGGGGCCCAACAAAGTGCAGGTTTTGCACGTTATTGGGCCAGAACGGGAGAAACGGCGAAAACAAGGTGCAGGTTTTGCACCTTGCATCTCACAAACACCGGGGGCGGTATACGCTAAGAGGCATTTAAGCACACAAAGTGGGTATAATTGTAGCCCCGTTATTAAATGTGATAAAATCTTAACAGTATCAGCAACAGTATCAGCCCGGCAATTTTCACATTATCCGGCCGCGTCCGCGAGGACGCAAGGCCGAGAATCAAGAGGAGCCGCATATACGAATGAAACTCCGCACCGTACTTACGTTCACTATCATTGTCGCCATTTTTATCGCAGCAAATTTCTATGTCGGATGGAACGGGCTGCTGTTTGTGCGCTCATCGGCCGCGGAGTGGCATCCCGCCTTGTACTGGATTCCGTTCTGGATCGTGGCCTTCTCCTATTTGATCGGAAGGGCAAGGATGCTGCCGGGCGCGATGGGCAGATTGCTGAAGGTGATGGGATCTTATTATTTCGCGCTGTTTGAATTCGCCGTATTGCTGTTGCCGCTTGCCGATCTGGCCGGCTGGCTGCTGAAGCGTTCCGGGGCCGTACGGGAGGTGTATGTCGGCGTTGTAGGAACCGTGGTGCTGCTGCTCATAGCGGCGCTTATGGTTTGGGGAAGCCGCAACGCATGGAGCCCGGTTGTCCGGTCCTACAGCATATCGGTGCCGAAAAGCGCAGAGGGGCGGGAGACGCTGCGCATCGCCGTCGCCTCCGACATTCATCTCGGCAATGTCGTGGGCAACCGCCATATCGGGCGGCTGCTGGACAAGGTGGAAGGAATAAACCCCGACCTGATCTTGCTGCCGGGAGATGTCATCGACGACAGCATCGAGCCGTTTGTGCGCAACCGGATGGCGGACTCGCTTGCCCGGCTGAAGGCGATGGCGCCTCTTGGGGTGTACGCCGTGCTGGGCAACCACGAATATTACGGGGGCCATATCGAAGAATATGTCAAACGGATGGCGGAGATCGGCATCCGGGTGCTGCGCGATGAGACGGTTGCCCTTGAGGGCGGCATTCAAATTGCCGGCCGCAAGGACAAGGCGGCGGAGAGCATGGATCAAATCGGCCGTAAGCCGGTCGCCGAGATGCTGGCTGGGCTGGACAAGGCGAAGCCGATCATTCTGCTGGACCATCAGCCTTATGCCTTCTCGTCGGCCGCCGAGGCGGGGGCCGACGTGATGCTGAGCGGACATACGCACCGCGGACAATTCGCTCCCAATCATTGGATTACGCGCCGGCTGTTCGAGCTGGACTGGGGCTACATGCGCAAGAATGGCATGCATGTGATCGTTTCCTCCGGATTCGGGACATGGGGGCCGCCGATCCGGCTAGCCAGCCGTTCGGAGGTTATCGATCTGGCCGTTGAATTCCGCAAATAACGCGACGTTCGAAAAATTGTGACAATCCTGCGACGAAACCGGTTGTGCGAAACGCTAAAAATGTCTAATCTATACATGATAAGGGTTGTCGATTTTTTGGCTTGGAGGAGGATGCTGGATGGCAACGATACGGCAACGCAATTGGATTCCGCTTATATTCGTCTTTACGATCGTACTGGTAGGCATTATTGCGGCGTTGTTTTTTCTGCCCGGTTATAAAGGTGAAGTCGGGTTTGACGTAACCATTCTGCCGATGCTGAACGCAATTTACAACTGTTTTACTTTCTCGTTCCTGTTGATTGCTCTTTACGCCGTCAAACGCAAAAACATCAAAATGCATCGAACGTTCATTTGGGCCGCGTTCGGGTCGACGTTCCTTTTTCTCATTACTTATGTGATCTATCAATTCCTGACCGAGCCGACGATGTACGGCGGCAGCGAGGCCATGCGCAATGTCTACCTGATCATTCTCCTTAGCCACATTACGCTGGCGATCGTGAACGTCCCGCTGGCACTGATCTCGCTCACTTACGGATTGGGCAACCGGATCGCCAAGCACCGCAAAATCGCGAAAGTGACGATGCCGATCTGGCTGTACGTCAGCTCCACAGGCGTTATCGTCTATCTGATGATCTCGCCATATTATTGAGCCGCGGATTTGAACCGGCGGCGAAAAAAGCCTACAATAACAAAGAAACCATTCGCACACCGGCGAAAAGGAGGCAGACGCTCAATGAAAACATGGACCGAAATTACGACGCTTGAGGAATGGGAGAAGCTCAAGGCCCAATCCACGGAGCGCAGCCAGCTGATACTGAAGCACAGCACGCGTTGCCCGGTGAGCGCAAGCGCGCTGGAGGAATACGACAGCTACCTGGCCGGCAAGCCGAACGCCGATGCCGATTATTATCTGGTCAAGGTCATCGAAGCCCGTCCGGTATCCAATCAGATTGCGGAGGATCTGGGCGTGACGCATGCGTCACCGCAAATCATCCTGTTCAAGGACGGCAAGCCGGTATGGAACACTTCGCATTGGTCGGTGACACGCAAGCATATCACCGCGGTGTTGGACTAAAGGCCGAAATATACTTCCGCTAAAAAGGACGTTCGCCCATCCGGCGAACGTCCTTTTTTAAAAATTCATGATGCGATTTCAGAAGACGAAGCGTTCAGGCGGTAAGGGTGGAGGGATCGCTCGACGATCAGGCTGAAACGTTCCCGGTCGATATCGGGAAGTAGGCGCTCGGCGTAAGTCCAAGCATTCTCCTCGATGCGAAGCGCGATCAAGCTGCGTTCTCGTCCGCTGCACACATCCATTCGGTCCGAAAGGTCCTGCAATTCCGTATCCTCGGCATGGCCGAGCTCATGCGCGAAAATAATCGCGACGCAGGCTGCGAGAAATTCGTGGGAGCCGAACAGCTGCTGGCATTGCTCCGCGATGGACTCCGTATACAAGGTTACCGTATGGTTCTTCATATGATATTTCCCTCCGACCAATCTGCCGCCGGGAAACCGCCGCTCGAGAACAACCTTCACGCGGCTGTGAGAGCGGGCCAACAGCTCCCTTACGATTATCGACGTCGATTCGTTCGTCAAACCATTCACCCGAGTATGTTTATTTGTAAATCGGTTCAAGCGATCATGAAAATATCAAAGTCGCCGATATCGTTCAAAGAAAGAGGAATCGTAATCGCCTTGCACTCCGCGTAGCAATGATCGTCGCTCATAATGTTCGGCGGGGTGATGTCCACGACGATGCCTTCATTATAGAGCATCGTGCTGGCGTTGCCGCTGATCATGTTGCCGAGCTCCGAGATCGCGCTGCGGCACATATCGTCCAATTCCGCAACGGGGTAACCGCCCATCATGGAGGAAACGATCTTCAAGGCGACATCCTGCGGGAAGCAGAAAATGACTTCGCCCTGGAATGCGCCGACAATGCCGATCTTCAGCATCAGCAGATCGCTTCTGCCCTGCAGCGTCTTGAGCACGAGCTGTCCGATCGAGGGCTTGACCTGCATCATGGCCTCGATGACATGAATCGAAGAGGTGAGGAACGGATTGATGTACTGCGCGTTCATACGGTGCCCCCTATTTGGAGTAGATTAAAAAGAAATCCGCCCCCGAAATTCCGGAAGCGGTCTTCGACCGTCGCATCAGCGTCCGCAATTTCGGAAACCCAGCCGCCTTGGGATAGTCCTGTAGGCCTGTGGCTTTGCGTCCCTGTCTTTCAACAGGTTTGCCCTTTCGTTTTGCTAGGGAAAGACGTAGCGCAAACGATCTAGATCGAAAGAACTAGTCGAATAAAAGCGCTAATTACCTATATATTACCACATTAACGGGCGAAGGGCTATAACTTTTTCCAACGATGTCGAACGAACGGCGGTTTTTGTCGGCTGTCATGTCACCGCTTCCACTCCGGCCGCCCGTGCATGGCGACCAATATCGTTTGCGGATGACAGCGAAAGTGACAAAACCGGCCGATACGCGTTGCGGGGCGCCGAGAGCCGGCCATACAATGGGGGCACGACAAAGGAGGCCTGTTATGCTGAACATTATGCCGAAGGTGCATCACGCCATGGTGACGGCGCCTCATTATTTGGCCACGGCGGTCGGCAGCCGGATTATGCAGCAGGGGGGCAACTCGTTTGACGCCTCCGTCGCGGTCAGCGCCGCTTTGGCGGTCGTCTATCCGCATATGACCGGTCTGGGCGGCGACGCTTTTTTTATGGTTTACAAGGCCGGCAGCGGCAAAGTGGAAGGTTATAACGGCAGCGGGCGCTCGGGCGTCCACGCGGTTTGCGAACGTTACGCGGGCAAAGAAGTGATTCCGTTTCGCGGCGCGGACAGCGCGATTACGGTGCCGGGTATGGTCGATGCCTGGTGGAGCGTTTGGACCCGCTACGGCAGCCTTCCGTGGGAGCAACTGCTGGAGCCGGCGGCCCGCTACGCGGAAGACGGTTTCCCCGTTTCGCGCAACCTGGCGGAATGGATCGTCAAGGATAAACGTTTATTGGAAGCGAGCGAACCGCTGAAACGGCTCTATCAATCCGGAGGACAATGGCTGACGGAGGGCGACCGTCTGGAGCAGGCCGAACTGGCCGCCACTCTTCGGGCTCTGCAGCGGGGCGGGCGCGAAGCGTTCTATGAAGGGGAGGTGATGAAGCGGTTAACTGCGGGAATCGCCGCGGAAGGCGGGCTGCTGACGGAGGACGATTTCCGCTTGCATGCCGGCGAGTGGGTCGTTCCCCTGAACACTTCCTACAGAGGCTGGGACGTGCATCAGATGCCTCCCAATTCCCAGGGATTTTCGCTGCTAATGATGCTGAATATGCTGGAAAATACCGAGCTTACGGCGTATCCCCGGAACTCGGCCGGGTTTTATCATCTGATGGCCGAGGTGGTGAAGCGGTCGTTCCGCGACAGGGATGCGTATCTGACGGACCCTGCTTTTCGGCACATTCCGCTGCACAAGCTGCTGTCCAAATCTTACGCCGCTTCGCTGTGGGCCGACATTGCACAGGCTCCGCCGGCTGCGGCCCCTTACCTGTCGCAGGAGATGGGGCAGGATACGGCGTACGCCGCCGCCGTCGACGAGGAGGGAAACGCGGTTTCCTTCATTCAAAGCCTGTATTTCGACTTCGGATCCGGCTGGATGCCGGGCGGAACGGGAATCGTGATGCAGAACAGGGGCTCGTTCTTCTCGCTGGACCCGCTTCAGCCGAACGTGCTGGAGCCGCGCAAGCGCTGCTTTCACACGCTGATGCCCGGCATGGTTACGCGGGATGGCAAGCCGTACCTGCTTCTCGGCACGCAGGGAGGCGAAGGCCAGCCGCAAACGACGCTTTCGGTCCTGACCGGCGTCCTCGATTACGGACTGTCGATCCAGGAGGCGATCGCGCTTCCAAGGTGGGTATACGGCCGGACGTGGGGCGATTCCGGGGACACGCTGAAGGTGGAAAAAAGATGCGGCGACGGCGTGCTGTCGGAGCTCCGCGCGAACGGACACCGCGTGGAGGCGGTCCGCGGCTGGGACGGCATTATGGGGCAGGCGCAGGGCATTATGATCGACCGCGGTGTGATAAGCGGGGCGGCGGATCCCCGCGGCGACGGCTGCGCGATCGGCTGGTAGCGGGAAGAAAGGCGGCGTACGGTTATGCTGGTTTTACTATGGAAGCTGTTTATCGCATTCGGGACGGCCACGATGCTCGGTTACGGCGGCGGTCCCGCAATCATTCCGCTTTACGAGAATCAGGTGGTGGAACGGTACGGATGGATGGGCACGGATGAATTCGGCAAGGCGCTGGCGTTCGGCAACGCGCTGCCGGGCCCGATCGCGACGAAGCTTGCCGCATACATCGGTTTTAAAATCGCCGGCTGGGCGGGCGCGGCGGCGGCGCTGGCCGCCGTCGTGCTGCCGACGGCAGTCGTCATGGTCGCCTTGGCCGGCGTCATGATGAAGCTGTCCGGCAATCCGGTGATCAAAGGCATGATTCGCGGCATACAGCCGGTTATTTTCGTCATGATGGCGATGCTGGCCTACGATTTCGCGAAATATGCGATTCAACCGGCGGCAGGACCGATGCCGTATCTGCCGCTGCTGATCGCGGCTTCCTTCTTCATCCTTGTCCATTACTACAATGTCAATGCGGTGTGGGGGATTCTGGTATCGCTGGCGGCAGGCGCGTTGTTTCTGCGCGGCGCTTAATACGGAATGCGTGAGAAGAAAAATTAAACAATTAATGCCGGCCAGAGCTTTTCGCGTAATAATACCTGACATATATATTGCCATGTAACATGAAGAACGACTAAAATGTCAGTATACATTACATTACATTTAACTGCACTGAGTTCAGGTTGCCGGCCTAATTTTCTTGTCACGATCATCCGAGCGGAGGTGCCGTATGCATTTGACCGTCGAGCAAGCCCTGTCGGTGTATCCGCTGTCCGAAGGACGTCTGATCGCCGGCGCCGCGGGCAGAAACCGGGTCGTTAAATCCGTTAATGTCATGGATGCTCCGGACATTACGGATTGGATCAAGGAAGGCGAAATGCTGTTCACGACCGCTTATTTGCTGAAAGACCGTCCCGACGAGGCTTCGCAGCTGTTGTCCAGGCTGCACCAATGCGGCTCCGCCGGGCTCGGCATCAAGCTGGGCCGTTTCTGGACCGACGTTCCCGGGGAGTGGATCGAGCAGGCGGACCGCCTCGGTTTTCCTCTCATCGAGCTGCCTTACCAATTCACCTTCTCCGACCAGATGAACGGCTTGTTCCGCGAAGAAATGAAACGCAGCACGTCGGCCCTGCAGGACGTATTGGATAAGCAGGTGCGCCTGATGCGCTTCGCGCTCCATTCGGACCACATCCGGAAGCTGTTCGACGCCGTTGCGGACGTTGTCGGCTATCCGATGGCCGTTGTCGGCTCGCGCGGCCAAATGGTCTACAATTCCTCCGGCATCCCCGATGACGCGCTGCTCGGCGGGTGGCCGTGGCCCCCGCATCACCGGTGGATGAAGTCGGAAGGCTGGCAGGCTTTTCGCGTTCCGCTTACGAAGCAATCGCAATGCACCGGATTCGTGCTGTTTTTCAATCCGCAGCTGGTCCTTTCTCCGATCGAGGAGAGCTTATACGTACAGGCGGCCGAGCTGCTCGCTTTTCATATGAACGTCAATTACGAGGACTATTTCGAGTTGTCGATCCAACGGGACTTCGGCCTGCTGATCAAACGCTATTTAAAAAACGGGCTGCCGCTCGCTTCACTCGACGATTACGCGGACCGTTACGAAATCGATTTGCTCCGCAAGCCATTCCGCTGCGTGCTGACCGATTTCCCGACGCACGGACTGTCGACCGTCCGGGCCGAGAAGCTGGACGGGTTGAAGACCGCCTACCTTAGCCACGCGCGCATTCAGGATTTGAAGGGCGTGCATATCGTGCTGGAGGAAGGCGTGCTGTCCGTGTTCCCCGACGGATCGGGCGATGCGGCGGATGCTATCGCCTCCTCGCTGTCCTCCTGCTTCTCCGGTTTTAAGGGCACAACGCCGCGCGCCGCCATCAGCGGCCGAAAGCGGGATGCGGAGGGACTGAACGGCGCGTTCGACGAATGCCGCGATACGATCCGGATGGCCGCGGAATGGGATGTATCGGAACGGGTCGTCCGTTACGAAACGCTTGATCTGGCGTTCGTATTCGAGCAGGTGTCGCCCGACCGCATGCGCACGTTCTGCAACCGGCTGCTCGGCGGACTGCTGAACAAGGATCCGGATTACGCGGCCGATATGCTTCGCACGCTGGAAACGTACGTAGAATGCGACGGCCAGCTCGGAGAAACGGCCAAAAAGCTGTTTATACACCGCAATACGGCGACATATCGTATAGAGAAACTGGGTGAAATGCTGGATGTGGATTTCAAGAAGGTGAACGATCTGCTGCGGCTCAAGCTGGCTTTTCAATTCCGCCGCATGCTGCTCCAGGGCCCGTTTTCTTCCGAACGCATCCGCTGAAGTAGCCCGACAACGGGAGGCGACAGGATGGCGACGACGCTCATACGGGACGCCGTGATCATAACCATGAACGAGGCGGACGACATCGTCCGCGGAGATGTACGGATAGAAGGGAACCGCATCGCGGCAATCGGGCGGAGGCTCGACGATGCGGCCGACGTCGTTGTGGAGGCGGGCGGCAAAGTGCTGCTGCCCGGCTTCGTGCAAACGCACGTCCATTTGTGCCAGACGTTATTCCGCGGGCGCGCGGACGATCTGGAGCTGATCGATTGGCTGCGTCGGCGGATTTGGCCCCTGGAAGCGGCCCATAACGAGGAATCGGTCTATTACTCGGCCATGCTGGGCGCGGGCGAGCTGATTCGCAGCGGCACGACGACCGTGCTGGACATGGAGACCGTTCATCATACGGAGTCGGCTTTTCGCGCAATTGAGCAAAGCGGCTTGCGGGCTTTATCGGGAAAAGTGATGATGGATTACGGAACGGAGGTGCCTGTGCCTCTGCAGGAGAAGACCGCGGATTCGCTCGCGGATAGTGTGCGTTTGCTGGAGAAATGGCACGGCGCCGCCGGCGGGCGAATCTCTTATGCGTTCTGTCCGCGGTTTGTCGTCTCCTGCACGGAGGAGCTTCTGGTGAATGTGCGCGACCTATCGGAGCATTACGGGGTGAAGGTGCATACGCACGCTTCGGAAAACCGCGGGGAGATCGCAATCGTTGAGGCGGACCGCGGCATGCGAAACGTCGTTTATCTCGACCATATCGGCTTGGCGCGCCCTAATCTGATTCTGGCGCACAGCATCTGGCTGGACGACGAGGAGAAACGAATTATCCGCGAGCGCGGCGTTAAGGTAACGCATTGTCCCGGCTCAAACCTGAAGCTGGCGTCGGGAATCGCCGACGTGCCCGAGCTGATGGCGCTCGGCGTTCCGGTAGGCCTCGGCGCCGACGGCGCCCCTTGCAACAACAACCTGGATATGTTTCAGGAAATGCGGCTGTCGGCGTTCATTCAGAAGGTGAAGCACGGCCCGACGGCGATGGACGCGAGATCGGTGCTCCGGCTGGCGACGATGGGCGGCGCCGCGGTGCTCGGCATGGAGGGCAAGATCGGCAGTATCGAACCCGGCAAGCTGGCGGATCTTCAGCTGCTCGATTTGGAGGATTTCCATACTTATCCGTCGTATGACGCGGACTGGCATTCCCGGGTCGTTTACGCCGCCACGAGGGGCGATGTGGACACGGTGATGATCGACGGAGAGCTTGTCATGCGGGGCAAAACCGTCACAACGATGGATAAGGCGCGCGTGCTGAAAGAAGCGGACCGCTGCCTGAAGGAACTGCTTGCACGGTTGTAGGCTTGCGTTGCGGAACGGCTTGCCCGTGCGGAGGCACGTACGCACGCTTGCAGAAAATTGCAGAGTTGCGGGACTGCAGAGTTGCAGGACTGCGGATCGGATGCGGTCGAACGGTTGGGTCGACGCGAAGGCAAAGGAGGCTTGCGGAATGGACAGCTTCGAGCTTTTGGAGCGGGTTGCGGCGTCGGACGTTCCGCTTGCGCTCGCTACGGTTAGCCGCGTGTCCGGCCACGCTTACCGCAAGGCCGGAGCGGCGATGCTGCTTGCATCGGACGGAAGCAAGTTCGGGAGCATCAGCCCGGGGTGCCTGGAGGAGGACCTGCAGGAGCGGGTAGCTGCGCTGCTGGAGGAAGGCAAACCGCAGATCGTCACATACGACATGCGCCCTGAAGAAGACGCGGTATGGGGGGATGCAATCGGGTGCGGCGGCGTCGTCACGGTGCTGCTGGAACCCGTGACCGGCACGCTGCAGGCATTATTGAATGAGGCCCGCTTGCGGGTAAGCGCCGGTGAACGGCTGCGGCTGGAACGTTCCCGAAGCGGCGAATACATTCGCTACCGGTTGATGCCGGGCGGCGAAGAACCCCGTGCAGCGGACGATGGGGAGGCAGGCCTCGCGGACATCCGCCTCGAGCCCCGGCCGCGCCTGCTGCTGTTCGGAGCGGGCGAGGACGCGGTGCCGATCTGCGAGGCGGCGCTGCGGATCGGCTTTCTCGTGACTGTGGCGGATTGGCGCGCGGGGCGGGCGACGTCCGAGCGTTTTCCGCATGCGAATCTCATAGTCGGCACGGCCGATGAGATCGTGCGGGGCGCGGGGCTCGGCTCCGACGATTATGTCCTCTTGTGCGGCCACCAGCTGCGCAAGGACCGGGAGATGCTGGAGGCGGTGCTGCCGCTGCATCCGGTCTATATCGGCGTAATGGGCTCGCGCAAACGGATCGACGCGCTGTTCGAAGGCTTGCAGGCGACTCCGGCCGTTCATGCTCCCGTCGGACTGGCGATCGGCGCGGACGGGCCGAATGAAATTGCGGTCAGCATTGCGGCCGAGCTCATTGCCTGCCGGGCATCCGGCGCGGCGGGATGAGAAGCGAGGTGCATCGTGCACAATGTAACCGACTCCTTTTATACGATGCGCCAATTGTATGTTAGCTAAATTGACGCACATCCGACACGAACTTATAGTGAAGGTACGTCATTGGTCGAACGACCGGGATGATAACAGAGTGTCGGGGAGGAACCGTATGAAGCACCGCAACAAAAAATGGACTTTGGGCATCCTTTTGTTCCTATCGATCGCACTGGTGATTGCCGGCTGCGGCAAAAGCGGCGGAAACAATGGAGCCGGCGGCGACAATGCGGCCGAAGGCGCGGCGAACGCGCCGTCTGCCGGCGGAACCGCCGAAGAAACGGCAGAAGCCGGGATGAAAAAACCGAGGGTCGCTTTCGTTTACATCGGGCCTCCGGGAGACGGCGGTTGGACGTACGAGCATGACAAAGGCCGCAAATACATGGAAGAGCAGCTCGGCATCAAGGCGGACACCGTCGAGAATGTCCCCGAGAGCGCCGATGCGGAACGCGTCATCACCGAACTGGCGCAGAATCACGACATCGTTTTTACGACAAGCTTCGGTTACATGGATCAGACCCTTAATGTGGCGAAAAAGTTCCCGAACGTCAAGTTCATGCACGTCAGCGGCTACAAGACGAACGACAACATGACCACCTACTTCGGCAAAAACTTCGAAGCAAGCTATCTGAGCGGGATTGCCGCAGGCAAAATGACGAAGACGAACCTTATCGGTTACGTCGGCGCGTTCCCGATCCCGGAACTGATTTATAACATCAACGCCTTCATGCTCGGCATTCAGAGCGTCAACCCGGACGCGAAGCTGAGCGTCGTGTGGTCGAACACCTGGTTCGATCCGACGGTCGAGCGCCAGGCGGCGGTCAGTCTGCTTGACAAAGGCGCGGACGTGCTGCTCGCCTATCAGGACTCGCCGGCAACCCTGCAGGCGGCTGCGGAACGCGGCGCCATGGCGGGGGGCAACGATTCCGATATGACCCGCTACGCGCCGGAAGCTTATCTGACGAATCCGATCTGGAACTGGGGTCCTTATTATACGAAGGTCGTCCAATCCGTTATGGACGGCACGTGGACGAATGAACCGTACAGGGGCTCCATGGCGGACGGCTTGGTCGATATCGCGCCGCTCGGGCCAAGCGTTCCCGATGACGTTAAGCAGCTCGTCGCCGACAAGAAACAGGAGATTCTCGACGGCAAGCTGGACGTATTCAAAGGCCCGCTCCTTGACCAATCCGGCGCGATCAAGGTGGAAGAAGGCAAATCGATGTCCATTGACGAGATTCTCGCGATGAATTGGTTCGTAAAAGGCATTGAAGGGACGATTCCGCAATAACCGCAGCGTCATACGGACGGACCGACAAATCCCTTGCCAAAGGGATTTGTTGGTTTTACGCCCCAATACGGAAGAGGAGGAGGGGTCGGTATGAATGAAGCTTATGCCGTGGATATGAAGGGGATCGTCAAGCGATTCGGTCCCGTACTGGCGAACGACCGTGTCGACTTCCGTGCAAGCGCCGGAGAAATCCACGCGCTGCTCGGGGAGAACGGGGCGGGCAAAAGCACGGTGATGTGCATGCTTTCCGGCGTCTACCGGCCGACCGAAGGCGAGATTTACCTGCAAGGAAGGCAAGCGAATATCCGCTCGCCGAAAGATGCTGTGAAGCTCGGCGTCGGGATGGTTTTTCAAAATTTCCGGCTCGTTCAGAACTTGACGGCGGCCGAAAATATCGTTCTTGGCGAGAAATCGCCGTTCTGGCGGGGTCCGCAATGGATGAAGGCGAAGACGGAAGAAATCCGTGCCGTCTCCGAACGGTTCGGGCTGCCGTTTCCGGTTGAACGGCCGATCTGGCAGCTGTCCGTGGGCGAGCAGCAGCGTGTCGAAATCGTCAAGACCTTATACCGCGGAGCGGACATTATCATTCTCGACGAGCCGACGTCCGTCCTTACGCCGGGCGAGGCGGAGCAATTGTTCGCAACGCTGGCGCGCATGAAGTCGGAAGGCAAGACGGTCGTGATCACGACCCACAAGCTGAAGGAAGTTATGGCGGTTTCGGACCGGATTTCCGTTATGCGCAAAGGCCGGATGATCGCCGCGATGGCGAAGCGGGAGACGAATGAGCGGGAGCTGGCCCGCCTGATGGTCGGCAAGGAAACGTCGGCGGTGCGTCCGGCCGCGGCGCGGGGCGCCGGCAAGCCGCTGCTGACGGTGAAGCAGCTGGACGTATACGCCGATCGCGGACGCAAGGCGTTGGACGGCCTGAGCCTGCAGGTGAATGAAGGCGAGATCGTCGGAGTGGCGGGCGTTGCCGGCAACGGGCAAAAGGAGCTGGCCGAGGTGCTGGCAGGCTTGCTGGCCTGGAAGCGGGGGTCCGTTCATTTCGGCGGCAAGGAATTCAAGGCGGCGTCGGTAAGGGCGGCGATCGAAGCGGGCATCTCGCATGTGCCGGAGAACCGGATGAAAAGCGGGCTCGCCGGAAGCCTGGGCGTCGTCGACAACCTGTTGTTCAAATCGTATCGTTCCCCGGAACGTTCGGCATTCGGCTTCATGCGGACGGCCCGCAACCGCGCATGGTCGCAATCGCTGGTCGAGCGGTTCGACGTCAAGACGCCGGGTCTCGACGCGCCGGTGAGGCAGCTGTCGGGAGGCAATCAACAGAAGCTGCTGCTTGCGCGGGAGATTAGCCGCGATCCGAAGCTGATGGTCGCGGTCCATCCGACCCAAGGCCTGGATGTGGGCGCGGCGGAGGGCGTTCATCGGCTGCTGGCGGAGCTGAGAGACGCGGGCCGGGGCGTGCTGCTCCTATCGGAGGATCTCGACGAGGTGCTGCAGCTGTCGGATCGCATCCTCGTCCTATACGGCGGAGCGGTTGTTTATGAGACGAAGGGAAGCGAAGCGGACCGGGAACGGATCGGCATGTATATGGCCGGCCTGAGGGAAGGGGAGGAAGCGGGATGAACGAACGATCGGCTGCCGCTCCGCTTGCGTCCGGCGAGCCGGCCGCGGCGGCGAAGAAGATGAAACGCATGCCGTTTCGGCTCGAAATCGATCCGTCCCGTCCGGAAAGCCCTTGGTGGATGACGATCGTTTCCGTGCTGCTCGCGCTTGTCGTTTGCGGTGTTTTTATCGCGGCGAACGGCATGAATCCCGTCATCGTTTACCAAAAAATGCTGACCGGCGCGTTCGGCTCGTCCTTCGGATTTACCGAAACGCTGGTGAAGACGATTCCCTTGCTGCTCACCGGACTCGGCGTATCGATCGCCTACCGGATTTCGGTCTGGAACATCGGGGCGGAGGGGCAGTTCATCGCGGGCGCCATGGCGGCCACCGCGGTTACGATTTATTTTCCCGGCTTGCCCGCGTATGCGGCCATTCCGGCCATGCTCGTATCAGGAATCGCCGCCGGCGGGGTTTGGGGACTGCTTACGGCGATCCCGCGCACCTATTTTCAAGTGAACGAGCTCATTACGTCGCTCATGCTGAACTACGTCGCGCTGCTTGCCCTGGACTACGTCGTGTTCGGACCGTGGAAAGATCCGAAGGGCTTCAACTTCCCCGGCACGCCGATGTTCACCGAAGCGATGTCGCTGCCGGTGCTCGGCAATACGCGGCTTCATCTGGGGCTCGTGTTCGCGCTGGCCGCCGTTGCCTTATACGCCTTGTTGATCCGTTACAGCCGATGGGGCTATGAGCTGCGACTGATCGGCGCCAATCCGGAGGCGGCCCGAAATGCCGGGATCCGCATTTCCCGGCACATCCTGACCGTTATGCTCATCAGCGGCGGACTGGCCGGACTGGCCGGGATGGCCGAAGTATCGGGCGTTGCGCACCGGCTCATGTACGGCATTTCGCCCGGGTACGGCTATACGGCGATCATCGTCGCCTGGCTCGCGCGGCTCAATCCGGTCGGCCTGATCGTCTCCTCGTTCCTGTTCGGCGGCTTGATCGTCGGCGGCTACAGCGTCCAGACGATCGGATTGCCGTCTTCGACCTCGACCATGCTGCAGGGAGCGATACTGTTTTTCCTGATTGCCGGCGGCACGCTGGGCAAATTCCGTTTGCGGCGCAACGTGTGAAAGGAGGCGCGTATCCAAGATGGACTTATTCATTCAACTGCTCGCGTCCGCCATGGCCTCGGGAACGCCGCTGCTGCTCGCGGCGCTGGGCGGTATTCTGATCGAGCGTTCCGGCATCATCCAGCTCGGCGTCGAAGGCATGATGCTGATGGGGGCGGTCGTCGCCTGTCTGACGTTCCTGCAGACCGGCAGCTTGACGGTTGCGCTGCTCGCGGTTTTTGCAGTCAGTGCCGTTCTCGGTCTCATTCACGCCTTTCTGACCGTGTCGCTGCGAACGAACCAGATCGTGAGCGGCCTTGCGATCACCTTGTTCGGAGCCGGCATGAGCGCCTATCTGGGCAAGCCGATCAGCGGCATTCCGATGCCGGGCTCGGTCCCCAAGCTGCACTTGCCTTGGCTGGAGCCGCTGCCCGTGATCGGCGGCTTGTTCGCTCATCTGGATCTGTTGACATGGTTCAGCTTCATACTCGTCATCGCGATGCACCTGTTCATCCGCCGGACATCCTGGGGGCTTCATTTGCGGGCGATCGGCGACAATCCCGAGGCCGCCGACGTCATGGGCATCCGGGTGCAGGCTTTCCGCTACGGCTGCGTGACGATAGGCTCGATGCTCATCGGTCTCGCCGGCGCGGATCTGCTGCTCGTATTCTCGCCGACCTGGATCGAAGGCATGACGGCCGGCCGCGGATGGATCGCGGTCGCGCTCATCATTTTCGCCCGGTGGAATCCGGTCCGCGCGCTGCTGTGCGCTTATTTCTTCGGAATGCTCGATACGCTCGGGTTCCGCATCCAGCTCATCGGCAGCGAGATCCCGTCGTATTTTCTGAAGATGATTCCGTACATCGTGACGATTCTCGTCCTGATGTTTCTCGGTTGGCGCAACCGCAACAAGCCGTCCGGCGCTCCCGAAGCGCTCGGCGTTCCGTATATTCGCGAACAGAGATTGTAGCTTTTTGTCCAATCGTTTACGAGAACCGGAGGGGAGGGGGAGAACGACTATGGATACCGGATTACGGCACACGGTACTCTTGCAGCCTCGCGTTTGGCGGCCGGGCAGTCCGGAGGAGGCGTGGAGCCTGAAGCATACGTTCGGCACGGACGGCGTATACATCTCGGGCGGCACGCTGCTGCGCACCCAGTGGGAGTCCGGCGCGGCGGCCGTTCCGGCTCACCTTATCGATTTATCCGGCATCGGCGGCATAAGCGGGATTTCGGCGGCGGCCGGCCATATGACAATCGGCGCTTTGACCTTGCTTGCCGCGCTAAGGAAAGATTCTTCGATCGCCTTGCATTTTCCGCTGCTGACGGAAGCGGTCCGCTCGATCGCGGCCCCGTCCATCCGCAATTTGGGTACCATCGGCGGCAATGTCGTTTCATCCGTAGGCGACGCCATACCGGCGCTGCTCGTATACGGCGCCGAGCTGGCGATGTATGACGGCGGGCGAACAACGGACGTCCCGATCGCCGATTGGCTGACGGACGGCGGCTCTTGCCCGCCGTCAAACCGGCAGTCGCCCCCGCATCAGTTGCTGCTGCAGATCAAACTGCCTTTCGAGCGTTCCGGCGACAGCGCGAAGGGCGACGGCGGAAACGGACACCCGTTGCCGCAGCCGGCAAAGCGGTTCGGCGCTTTTCATAAAATCGGCCGACGGGAAGCGTTCACGCCCTCGGTTGTCACAGCCGCAGTTTCGGGCGGCTTGGCCAAGGACGGACGGATACACGGGCTTCGCATCGCGGCGGGAGGCGGCCAGACCGTCCCGCGGCGGTTGACGGAAGCGGAATCGGTGCTGGAGGGGAAACGGCCGGAGCCGGATGCTCTGGCGGCGTTGTATGAGGCGGTGCTGGCGCAATACAAACCGTGCGGCGACAGCTTTGCCGACGCGGATTACCGGCGGACGACGGCGGCCAATGTCATCGCCGCTTCGCTCTGGCGGGGGGCCGGCGGAGCGAGGGGAGAGGAGGAGGAAGCATGCTGCTGAACAAGAACGCAAGCGGCGGACGCTGGCGGATTCGGCCCGACGGGCCGGGAAAAGTAACGGGAAAGCTTGCTTATCTGACCGACATGGCCAGGCCCGATATGCTGATCGGACTCGTGCTGCGGAGCCCGCACCCTCATGCCCTTATCGCCGGCATCCGAACCGAGCGGGCGATGCGGCTGCCGGGCGTGCACGCCGTGGTCACCCATCTTGACATTCCGGGCTTGAACGGGTTCGGCATCGCCCGCCAGGACCAGCCGGTATTCTGCACGGACCGGGTTCGTTATATCGGCGATGCGGTAGCGGCTGTCGCCGCCGAATCGCTCGAAATCGCCGAGCAGGCGCTGCGGCTGATCGAGGTCGATTACGAGCCGCTGCCGGTTTTGGACAGCCCGGAAAAGGCGCTGTCCGAAGGGGCGCAGCCGCTGCATCCGCAAGGAAACGTCCTGCATAGCCGGACTTACGGGCGGGGCGATGCCGGCGCGGCCTTCGCCGAGTGCAAGCATGTCGTGGAGGAAATGTATGTGACGCCCCGCCAAATGCATACCTATATGGAGACCGAGGGCGGGTTGTTCGTGCCGGAAGCCGACGGACGTTTGACCGTATATGCGCCGACCCAGCACGGGTTCATGGACCGGCTGCAGCTATCGCGCATATTGGCCGTCCCCGAGACGGCGATTCGGGTCGTCTCCAGCCCGATCGGCGGGTCGTTCGGCGGCAAGGATGAGCTCAATATCCAGCCGTACGGCGCCCTGCTCGCGGTTCATACCGGCAGGCCCGTCAAAATCCATAACTCCCGCCGGGAATCGGTCCGGGTGGGACTGAAACGGCACCCGATGACGATCCGGATGAAGACGGGGACCGACGCGGCGGGCAAGCTGCTTGCGCACGAGGCGACTATTGTGGCCGATACGGGCGCTTATGCGACGCTCGGCGCGGAAGTGCTCAACTTTGCCGTGGAGCACGTCGTCGGTCCGTACCGGTTCGCCAATATTGATGTCAAAGCTTTATCCGTCTACACCAACAACGGGATGTCGGGAGAGTTTCGCGGCTTCGGCGGCAATCAGGCGATTTTTGCGCTGGAGGGACAGATCGACCGGCTGGCGGAGCTGCACGGCATCGACCCGTGGGAATTCCGCCGCCTGAACATGCGGGAGACAGCCGATCCGGGACCTCTCGGCCAGCCGATCGCGCAAACCGACGGCGCCGCGCAGGTGTGGCAAGCGTTGGCGGATTGCGCACTATGGCGGGAACGGAATACGTTATGCGCCGGAGACGCCATGAGCCGCGGCAATGTCCGCGCGGGAGGCGCCGCGCAGCCCCCCTGGATTCGAACGGGTGTGGGAGCCGCGTTCATCATGCATGGCGCAGGCCTCGGCGTCGGCATTCCCGACCCGGCCGGCGGGAGGCTGCAGCTGTCCGCGGACGGGCGGATTGAAGCGTCGTTCGGCTACGAGGAGTTCGGCCAGGGGCTGCTGTCGACGCTGGAGCTGATGCTGGTCGAGACGTTCGATGCCGATCCGGAGGATCTTCGCATCGTTATCGGGGATACCGATCTTGTGCCGGACAGCGGCTCCAGCACGGCCTCCCGGGCGACCGCCATGATGTGGAGGTCGGTCCGGAACATGCGCTTGCCGTTTACGGACGCGCTGCTGGAGGCGGCCGGCAAAGCGTTGGATCGGCCCCCGGAAACGCTGAGACTCGGGCCGGGCGGCATTTACGCAGCGGAAAGCCGGCATCCGGATGATCCGGCTCCCCCGGCGGGCGGCGGCGAGGTTTCCGTACCGTGCGTCGACGGCAACCGCGCGGAGCGGCTGCTCGGTTATGCCGAACTGGCGGCCGCGGCGGAGAAGCCGATCCGTGCCGAGACGAGCTTTCATTTCCCGACGACGGATCAAACGGCTCCGACCGGCGCCCATTTTCTGTATACCTATTCGGCGGTTGCGGTGAAGGTTCGGGTCGATACGCTGACCGGCCGTGTCACGGTGCTGGATCAATTCCACACGGTGGCGGCGGGGCCGGTCATGAATCCGCAGGGCTTCATCGGCCAGATCGAAGGCGGCAGCAGCATGGCGCTCGGCTATACGCTCACGGAGGAGGCGCTGATGGAGGGCGGTCATTACGTCACCCGCAATCTCGACTCTTACCTTATTCCGACAGTGGCGGACCAGCGCGGGACGGTATCGGTGCTTCCGATCGAGGAGCTGCCGGACGGCGATCCTTACGGCCCCCGCGGCATCGGCGAAATCGGCTCCGTCGGCTTGGCGCCCGCTATTGCGGCAGCCGTGGCGCAGGCGACGGGCGTTCGCGTGAGCCGGCTTCCGATCGAGCCCAAGCTGCTGCAGCGGAAACCGGCATTTCCGGTAAGGGCGGTGAGCGTCGAATGATCGACAAATCGATAATCGCACCGGAAGCTGCCAAGCCGCTCACCTTCCGGGTGAACGGGGTGGAGCGGTCGCTTCAGGTCCCGCCTGCCAAGCGGCTGCTGTCCATCCTCCGGGACGATCTGCTGCTGACCGGGACCAAGCGTTCCTGCGAGATCGGCCGATGCGGCGCCTGCATGGTGCTGATCGACGGCGAGCCAGTCAATTCATGCCTGGCGATGGCGTACCAGTGCGAGGGGAAACGGATTACGACGATCGAGGGCGTGCAAGGCGCGGAGGAAGGCGCGCTTCACCCGGTGCAGCAGGCCTTTCTCGAGGAAGGCGGCTATCAATGCGGGTACTGCACGCCGGGCATGATCATCTCTGTTGTTGCGCTGCTGGACCGCAATCCCGCCCCATCGGGCGAGGACATTGAAGAAGCGCTGTCCGGGAACCTGTGCAGATGCACCGGTTACGGCGGCATTTTAAGGGCAGTCTGCAGGGCCGTCGAGCTGCGGAAGGAGGATGAGGATGTACATGCCGGAATACATGCCGGAAGCGAAACAGGAGCCGGATCAAGCGCGGAATGAAGCGGAGCGGGAGCGCCATATTCGTCTTCTCCGCCGTTGTGTGGAGTTGGCCAGGATGGCGCGGGCGGCAGGCAATACACCGTTCGGGTCGCTGCTCGCCGATGCGGACGGAAACATTTTGCTGGAGCGGGGCAATGTCGAAATAACGGATTCCAACTGCACGGGTCACGCGGAAACGACCCTGATGGCCGCCGCGTCGAAGCAATTCAGCAAAACGCAGCTGTGGACTTATACGCTTTATACATCTACCGAACCGTGCGCGATGTGCGCGGGATCGATCTATTGGGGCAACGTCGGGCGGGTCGTCTACGGCATGAGCGAGAAAAAGCTCGCCGAGCTTACGGGAAACGATGAACAGAATCCGACGCTGGACCTGCCCTGCCGCGAGGTGTTCGCACGGGGAAGCAAGCCGGTCGCCGTGCTCGGTCCTTTCCCCGAGGTGGAGGACGAAGCGGTCGGCGCTCATGAGGGTTACTGGTCATGACGGTGTCCGGATCCAAGCTGTCGATCGGCGGGCTGAACGATTTAGACCGACTGCAATTCGTGGAGAAACTGGGCGCGGTGTTCGAGCATTCACCCTGGGTGGCCGAGAGCGCATGGGAGCTGGGGCCGTTTCGGTCCAAAGACGATTTGCATGAGAAAATGATGCGCATTGTGCGGCTCTCCCCCGCGAAACGGATTCTGAAGCTGTTCCGCGCTCACCCCGATCTGGCCACCCGGCTTGCCGTGGGCGATTATTCTTCCCGCGAGCAGCGGAGCGCCGGGCTTGACCGGCTCGAGCAGTCCGAGTACGAGACGTTCATGTCATTGAACCGGACCTATACGGAGAAATTCGGTTTTCCCTTTATTATGGCCGTGCGCGGGAAAACGAAGGACGACATTCTGTACGGGATGAACGAGAGGATTGAGAATGGGACGGAGGCGGAGTGGAATGAAGCGCTCTTGCAGATCGAACGGATTGCGGGGTTCCGTCTCGACGATCTTATCGACGAACCGACTGTAGAGGAAGGGGTTGACCGACATGCTTAAATTAACTTCGGGACGAACGCTTTATTACGGAAAAGGCGATGTTTTTGCATACCGGACCTATGCCGAACCGCTGACGGCGGTTTCGATTCCGGAATCGTCGTATACGGGCGACGGCAACGTTATTTTTGCGCATAACGTTCATTTTTCGGTCAGCGGGGAGTCGCTGCTGACTTCCTTCACGGAGGGCGACAATTCGCAGGTTGTGGCAACGGATTCGATGAAAAATTTCATATTGCGCGAGTCCGCTTCCTTCGGGGGCAGCACGACGGAAGGTTATGCGGCGTACATTGCCGGAAGGTTTATCGCGAAATATCCTCATATAACGGCGGTGGAAATCCGGGGCGACCGCATCCCTTTTCAATCGCTGCAGGTCGCCGGCGAGGGCGGACTGACGGACAGCGGGCTGGTCTTCCGGCGGTCGCATAACGATCATGCCGGCGCTGTGCTCAGGCTTGTTCGCGGCGCGGATGGAGAGGAAGCGGCCATCGCTTCACACAAATGCGTGCTTTCCGGCCTGCAGTTGATTAAAGTGAGCGGAAGCTCGTTCTACGGCTTCGTCCGTGACGAATATACGACGCTTCCGGACAGCTACGACCGTCCGCTGTTTATTTTTCTTGATTTGTTCTGGCGGTATGCCGATGTGCGCGACGCGCTGGACGGCAAGCCCGGACGATATGTGCCGGCCGAGCAGATCCGCGATATTGCGCACAATGTTTTTCATGAGAATGAGACGCCTTCGATTCAGTATTTGATCTATCTGATCGGCTTGCGGGTGATGGAGCGTTTCCCGCAGCTTGCCGAGATCGGATTCGAATCGAACAATCGGACGTGGGAGACGGTGGTGGAGCCCGCGGACGGCGGCGGCCCCGGCGTCTTTACGGAGCCGCGTCCGCCGTACGGCTTCCAGGGCTTCACGATGACGCGCGAGGATTTGCCGGCTGTGAAAGCGGAACTGAAGGCGGGGGCAAGGGCGTGAGTGGTCGGTTGACCACCCATGTGCTCGACGTAGCCCGGGGCAAGCCGGCGGCAGGCATGCGGATGCGGTTGTACCGGATGGAGGAGGCCGCCGGTCCGGTGCTGTTGGGCGAAGCGCGCACCGATACAGACGGGCGTATCGCCGGCGTGTTGCTGGGCGGCGGCGCTGCCGCCGGGCTGCTCAGGGCCGGGTTGTATGAGCTTGTGTTCGACGTATCGGATTATTTTCGGCAGGCGGACGGGGGCGCGGGCGGTGCCGGCGGCTCCTTTCTGGAGCAGGTGCCCGTCCGCTTCCGCGTGACCGACCCGGACGCCCACTATCATGTGCCGCTGCTCGTTGCGCCGGGCGGCTACAGCACGTACCGCGGGAGCTGACCGAATGTCGGGCCGAAAACCTATTCCATCCATTTATGAACGGGGGCGGGAACGTTGGTCTATGACAGAGTCGTCCGTAACGGAGAAGTTGTTATGCCGGACGGCGTCAAAAGGATGGATATCGGCATCCGCCACGGCGTAATCGCCGAGATCGCCGAACGGCTGGAGGGCGCGCAGGGCGCCACCGTGCTCGATGCGGAGGGACTGCTGGTGATGCCGGGCATGATCGACGCGCACGTCCATTTCAACGAACCGGGCATGGGCCATTGGGAAGGGTTCGAGACCGGCTCCGCGGCGCTTGCGGCGGGCGGCTGCACCGCCTATCTCGACATGCCGCTCAACGGCAACCCGCCCACCGTCACGCCGGAAGCGCTGCGGCTCAAAGCATCCCTTGCGGCCAACCGTTCGCGAGTCGATTACGGGTTCTGGGGAGGCCTCGTTCCGGGCAATCTGGAGCAGCTCCAGCCGCTTTCCGATGCGGGCGTACCCGCCTTCAAGGCTTTCATCTCCAACCCCGGGGGCGAAGGGGAGGGGCGGTTCAGGGAGGTTGACGATTGGACGCTATATGAGGGGATGAAGCGGATCGCCTCGTTTGGCGGGCTGCTCGCGCTGCATGCGGAAAACGACGGCATCACGGCCGCGCTCGCGGCAGCCGCCGGAACGGCCGGCCGGAACGGAGCGCGCGATTACGCGGCGGCACGGCCGATCGTCGCCGAGCTGGAGGCGGTGAACAAGTCGCTGTTGTTCGCGGAGCTTACGGGCTGCCGTCTCCATTTCGTACACATCAGCAGCGCGGCGGCGGTCGAGCGCATTGCCGGCGCGAAGAAAAAAGGGCTGGACGTGACGGCGGAAACTTGTCCGCATTACCTGCTCCTCACCGAGAACGACATGGAGAGGCTGGGCCCCGTCGCGAAATGCGCGCCGCCGCTAAGGAGCGCCGACGAACAGGCCGCGCTCTGGGCGGCGGTTGAAGAAGGACTGATCGATCTGATCGCCTCCGATCATTCGCCGTGTCCGACGGCGCTCAAAACGGAGGCTTCGAGCTTTTTCGATGCATGGGGCGGCATTTCGGGCGCTCAGAACAGCTTGGAGCTGATGCTCTCCGAAGGCGTTATCCGGCGCGGATTATCGCCCGTTGCGATCGCCGAACTGACGGCACGGAACCCTGCCGACCGATTCGGACTCGGCGAACGCAAAGGCCGGATCGCGCCGGGCTACGACGCGGATCTTGCTTTAGTCGATATGAGGCAGCCGTACACGCTTCAGGAAGAACAACTGCTGTACAGGCACAAGCAAAGCCCGTATACGGACATGACGATCGGATGCAAGGTAGCGGCAACGCTGTGCAGGGGACATATCGTTTATCGAGCCGGCTCCGAACCGGAGGCGCGCGAACATGGAAGGCCGATGTGGGCGATACGATAGGATGGAAAGGAAGCCTGGAAAATCAGTGCGCGGTCCGGCGCGGCAGCACGGCGTCAAACCGGCGGGAACAAGGAGGAGAAAAGCGATGACGATGGGCACAAACACCGATTTCGCCGTCTCCGTTACGGAGCTTCTGCAGGCTTTATCCGCCTTCGGAGCGGAGAAAGACGGCGGGGTAACACGCCTGCTGTATTCGAAGCCCTGGTCGGAGGCTCAGGCTTATTTATCCGAAAAAATGAAAGAGGCCGGACTTGAAGTCCGTTATGATAAGGTCGGCAATCTGTTCGGCAGGCTGGATGGCCGCAAGACCGAAACCGGCGTTGTATTGACCGGCTCCCATATCGACACGGTGCGTTCGGGCGGCGCTTACGACGGCGCCTATGGCATTGCGGCCGCATTGACGGCGGTGCGCCACCTGAAGGAAACCTGCGGCCTGCCGAAGCGTCCGATTGAAGTGGTATCGTTCTGCGAGGAGGAGGGCAGCCGGTTTCCGCTCGCTTATTGGGGATCGGGCAGCGTGACGGGCGCTTACGGATTGGAAGACGCCGAAGGCATTCGGGACGCCCAGGGCGTTACGCTGCGCGAGGCGATGGAAGCGGCGGGCTTCGGCAAGCCTGAGCAGCCCGAGTGCAGGCGGACCGATTTGTCCGCCTTTTTGGAGGCGCACATCGAGCAGGGCGTCATGCTCGAGCGTACCGGCGATAAAATCGGGATCGTCGAAACGATCGCCGGACAGCGCCGCTATGTCGTCACGTTGACCGGTGAAACGAACCATGCCGGAACGACGCCGATGGCGATGCGCAAGGACGCGATGGCGGGCGCGGCGGAGATGATGCTGATGCTCGAGCGGGCGGCGCTTAAGGCCGGCGATCCGCTCGTCGCGACCGTCGGGAGGCTTCGTCCCGTCCCGAACATTCCGAACGTCATCGCCGGGCTCGTCACCTTCACGGTCGATATTCGCCACACGTCCGAAACGCTGCTGACCGGCTTCACCGACGCGGTGCTGCGCACCTTTCATTCGATCGCCAAGCGGCGCGGCCTGACGATCGACATCCGCACGGCGCTCCAGGCGCGGCCCGCGCCGATGGACGCGGTGCTGACCGGCCGGCTGGAGCGGATCTGCACGGATCGGAACGTCCCATACCGGAGGATGATGAGCGGGGCGGGCCACGACGGACAGATGTTCCTGCCGGTCTGCCCGACCGCCATGCTGTTCGTGCCGAGCCGTGACGGCATCAGCCATTCGCCCGACGAATATACGGCGCCGGAGGATTTGGCGACCGGCGTCTCCGTTCTTATGGAAATGCTGTACGAGTTGGCCTACGAGGAGCAGATGACATGACCCGATACGCAGAGCTTTCGCCGCCGCCGCGGACCATCATGACACCCGGACCGGTCGAGGCGGATCCGCGTGTGCTGCGCGCGCTGTCCTATCCGATCCTCGGCCAGTTCGATCCGGCTTTCACGGAGCTGATGAACGATACGATGGGCATGCTCCGCGCGCTTTTCCGGACGTCCAATCAATGGGCTTATCCGGTTGACGGCACCTCGCGCTCCGGCATCGAGGCCGTATTGACGAGCCTGATCGAACCCGGTGACAGGGTGCTGATTCCGATTTACGGCAGATTCGGATACCTGCTGCACGAAATCGCCGAACGGTGCGGAGCCGAAGTGACGGTGCTGGAGAAGGAATGGGGCACCGTGTTCGATCCGGAGGAGGTGATCGCGGCCATCCGGGCGTGCAAGCCGGCGCTCGTCGCGATGGTGCACGGCGAGACGTCCACCGGCCGGGTTCAGCCGCTCGCCGATATCGGCAAAGCGTGCCTGGAATCCGGGGTTCTGTTCGTCGTCGACGCGGTCGCCACGATCGGCGGCATGCCTGTGGAGACAGACGCGTGGCGGATGGACGCGGTCATCGGCGGCACGCAGAAATGCCTGTCCGTCCCGTCCGGGATGGCGCCCGTCACCTACAACGAGCGCGCCGAACGCAAGCTGCTTGCCCGCAAAAAAATCGAAAGGGGCCTCAGGCCGCCCGCCGGCAGGCCCCTGGACGGCACGAGCGATCGTCCGGTTATCCGAAGCAACTATCTCGACCTGAGCCAGCTGCAGGATTATTGGAGTCCCGCCAGGCTCAATCATCACACGGAAATGACGTCCATGCTGTACGGCTTGCGGGAAGGGCTGCGCATTGCGTTGGCGGAAGGGCTCGAAGCCCGTTTCGAGCGCCACCGGTTGAACGAAAAGGCGCTGGTCGCCGGCTTGGCCGCAATGGGGGTCAGCCTGTATGGCGATCCCTCCTGCAAGCTTCCCGTCGTGACGTGCGTCGATATTCCGGACGGCGTCGACGGCGAATCGGTCCGCGCGATGCTGCTGCATCGGTTCGGAATCGAGATCGCCGGCTCGTTCGGCCCCCTCAAGGGGAAGATCTGGCGCATCGGCACGATGGGCTACAGCTGCAGCCAGAAAAACGTGCTTCATCTGCTCGGCGCGTTCGAGGCGGTGTTGGCCCGCCACGGTGTGAAGCTTCATCGAGGCGAGGCGCTCGAGGCGGCGCTGGATGTATATGAGGCTGCGGTTTGATTGCGGTTTGACCGATCGATACGGCCCCCGACCGGGGTCGTATTTCGTTTTTCGGGGGCCGGCAACCGAATTGGAATCGGATTCCTTCATGCATATCGCCATAATCTGTGCTATTCTAGTAAGATCGAGGGGAGGAATGGCCATGAATCCGGATTTCATTCAATTGAAGACGATTGAAGGCGATCTGAAACTTTCCCATAAGAAAAGCGATTACGGCGTGACCGTCTCCACCAAGGAATTCGTGTTCCACAAGCCGAACGTCAATTACCATTTCAGGCTGGAGGACATCGTCAGCATCGTGCCGTTTGAAACCAAGGGGCGGCGCACCGTCTCGATCGAGAACCGCAGCAAGGATGCCGTTGAGTATGCCAACGCTTCCGCGGGCGGCGATCAATACCGCATCTATGTAAAGGCCGCCGCGATGCATAACCGGAGCGGGCTTTTTCCGATCGGGGCGATGCAGTTCGTCATTCCGATTCACCCGAAGCTGCTTAAGGTCATAGGTGAATACAGCGGAATGAGCGCCTTTTAAGCGGCCCCGGCCGAAGGCACATTTTATGGGAACAAGCGCGCTTTCGCGGCACAACGGCCGCAATTCACGCGTATATATGGGATAGCACAGGCATAGATATAGGTATGGCTTAAAGGGGAGTAGCTCCTACAGCAAAGTCGTCATGTCGAGGGAAACCTCCGGCTTTGCCGGCAACGGTTGCGTTGTTTGCGAGACCTTTACCTGCACGGTAGAGGTCCGTTCGTTTCAGGATCTTTACCGTTCGCGGTAAAGGTCCTTTTATTTTGAAACGAACGAAAAAGGAGCTGGAGCGGATGGAACTGGGAGCGGATTTTTGGTCGTCGTTGCTCGCGATTGTCGTCATTGATCTGGTGCTTGCGGGCGACAACGCCATCGTCATCGGGCTTGCGGCGAGAAGGCTGCCGAAGGAGATGCGCAGAAAGGTCGTCGTATGGGGAACGGTCGGCGCCGTAGCGATCCGGTCGCTGCTCACGCTGGGCGTCGTCTGGCTGCTCGGCATTCCCGGCCTGCTTGCCGCCGGAGGCCTCATGCTGGCATGGATCGCTTACAAGCTGCTGGCGGATGAGCACAAGCACGACCTATCGGCGCCCCAAGCAGGGGTGTGGGCCGCCATCCGGACGATCATCGTGGCGGACGCGGTCATGGGCCTCGACAACGTGCTTGCGGTCGCGGGAGCCGCGCACGGCTCGTTCGCCCTCGTGGTCATCGGTTTGCTCATCAGCGTCCCGATCGTCGTATGGGGCAGCGGACTCATCCTGAAGGCGGCGGATCGCTTTCCGGCCGTGCCCTACATCGGTGCGGGCGTGCTGGCCTGGACCGCGGCGAAAATGATCGCCGGCGAACCGTGGCTGAAGCCGGCCGCGGAGGCCGTCCCCTACGGCAAATGGTACTTCGCCGCCCTCGTCGTGACGGCCGTTCTGCTGCTGGGCCGCGCTGCGCGGAAAAAACGGGGAGCAGCCGGTTCGGAACCGCTGCTGAGCAGGGATGCGAGCTGACTCGGCTGCAGGCGGATTCCGGGCTGCGCTTGACAGCCGCACACGCCGTGCTATAATCTACCCGAAATCGGCAGGAGGCCGTCATGTAGGCTGCGAGCCTGCGGAAGTTACGGTGTTCGGCGATCATTTGAACGATCTCGGTTTATTCGTCCTGGCCGGCAGGAAGGTGGCGGTCGCCAACGCGCATGAGCGGATTGCCGAGCTGGCGGATGAGCGCACAGCGTCGAACGATGAGGACGGGGTGGCCCGTTATATCAACCATGTGTTGGCCCGTGAACCGGCAGCAGCCGCTCCAAAGGAGGAAACCGGATTGGCGATTGTGAAGGCAGGCATTGATGCGGGCGGCACGCTCGTGAAAATCGCATATGAAGAAAATGGCGGGGAAATCCGTTACGTCAAGCTGGCCTCCGATCCGCTCGAGGCGGCGGCGGCGTGGATTCGCAGCAGGATGCCGGAGGCCCGGTTGTGCATGACGGGCGGACGGGCATCCAGGCTGCTTGGCCTGCTGGAACGGTCCGCGGAATCGGTATCGGAATTTGAAGCGACCTGCGAAGGCGCGAAACGGCTGCTTGAGCAGGACGGCAAGTCGTGGGACCGGTTCTTGCTGGCGAACGTCGGTACGGGAACGTCGATCCATATCGTCGGCGGAGATGGAGCGGCAAGGGTAGGCGGAACCGGCGTCGGCGGCGGAACGATACTCGGTTTGGCGCGGCTGCTTGCCGGAACAGCCGATTTTGAGAGCATCGTCCGGGCGGCACAGGCAGGCATACGCGACACGGCCGACCTGAAGGTCAGCCATATTTATGAGGGCGCGATACCGCCGATCGACGGCAATCTGACGGCGAGCAACTTCGGCCGCGTGGAAGAGACGATACGACGGTCCGCGGGCCTCGGGCAATCCGCGGAATTCCCGGTGGAAGATGTGCTGGCTTCGGTAATCGGCATGGTCGGCGAGACGGTCGCGACCGTCAGCGTGCACGCGGCGGGGCAGCACGACGCTCAAGTGATCGTCTACATCGGCTCGTCATTCGAGTGGAACGAGCCGCTGAAGGAAGCGGTAGCTTCGTATACGCGCTTTCGCGGGGCGGAGCCGTATTTTGCGCCGAACGGCGCGTTCAGCGGCGCGCTCGGCGCGCTTCTGGCGCTTGTTCCCGAAGGGAAGGCAACGTGAAACGCTTTGCTGCCTCGTTAATATTTAATGTTGTTAATATTTAACCAACGGGCAGGCTCCGCGGAGCTTGCCCGTTTTTTCGACCAATGGCTGCCCCGGCACTGCTGCAAGCCTCACGTGCTTCATGCACAAAAGAAAACGGCTCAATTGTTCTCCGTGCCGAATATGCGCGGAAAGCCGACATAACGGCGGCGGCGGCGCTTTCTTTTCCGCTTGGGTAAGAATATGATGAGGTATGGCGATCACAAAGGGGGTATTCGCATGGACATCCGTAAATACAGATTGGACGACACCGAGAAGCTGCATTCCAGCGAAGCCCGGGACGAATATGAGAAGGACTACGCGCGGCTCATCCAGTCGCCCGCATTTCGAAGGCTGCAGGGCAAATCGCAGGTGTTCGGCGCCGGCACGGGCGATTATTACCGCACCCGCCTCACCCACTCGCTGGAGGTGTCGCAAATTGCGCGCGAGGTGGCGAGGCGGCTCGGCAAAACGTATGCCTTTCTCGCCGCGCCGGAGCATCCGGGACTGATGCTGGAACCGGAGGTGGTGGAGTGCGCGTCGCTGGCCCACGATTTAGGGCATCCGCCGTTCGGCCACAAAGGGGAGGAGGTGCTGAACCGGCTGCTTACCGCCCGATACGGCCTGCCCTACGAAGGGAACGCCCAGAACTTCCGTATTCTTATGTTTCTGGAGAAAAGGGCGGGGAGCGACAGCGGTCTGGACCTGACGGCCGCCGTCCTGCTTGCGATCAACAAGTATCCTTTTCCGCTCGGCGAGCCCGGCCGGATCAAGGGCGTATACGATATGGAGTGGGAGGCGGTGCGCCGGCTTCGCGGCATGTGGGGGATGCCCGCCGGCTGCGCCACGCTGGAAGCCCAGCTGATGGACCTGTGCGACGATATCGCCTATTCGACGCACGATATCGAGGACGGCATCCGCGCCGGCAAAATTCTGATGAGCCGCAGCTTCTTCGAGGACGACAGCCTGATCGGACATGTCGTGCAGGAGATCGTTGACGACCAGGGCAACATGAATGTGGGCTGGCAGCAAATCGACATCGGCGCGATGGTGAAAGCGGTGCTGGAATCGTATTTGACGCAGTGGGAATCGGTGTACGAGGACTCCGGCCGTGAGCCGTCGCGCGCCCGGCGGGAAATGAAGGCGCGTTGGGTCAGCAAGTTCGCCAATCAGGTCGGCATTCTCGACGATCCGGCGAACGGTTGGAAAAAGGTGACGTTCGTGCGCGACGGCGTGCAGGATATCGAGCTGCTGCGGACGATGGAAATTTTGAAAAAGCTGGCCTGGGTGACGCTGATCAAGGATTTCCGCGTGCAGCGGCTGCAGAAGCGCAGCGAGATCATGATCACCCGATTGTGGGAAACCTTCATGGAATATGAGACGGGGAAGCTTATTCTGCCCCCCGACTGGATCGCGAACTACGAGCAGCAGAAAGGCAAATGGCCGTGGGAGCGGCTCGTCGCCGATTATATCGCCGGCATGACCGACGCGTACGCGGAGAAGGTTTACGCCGAGCTGTACGCAAGCCGCACAGGCTCGATCTATGAAAGGGATTGACGTTGCCGGACGGACGGCGGGACGCTAATGCTGCGACCTGGCGTTAAACCGTTCGGCTACAAACAGCATGGCGAACGAGAGCAGCACGATGGCGCCGGTCCACGCCCAGGCAAGCGGCATGCGTCCCGCATCGACGGCCGTATAAATGGCCGTCGGCAGCGTCTGGGTCCTGCCGGGTATGTTGCCGGCAATCATCAGCGTCGCGCCGAATTCGCCCAAGCCTCGGGCATAGCCGAGCAGGAAGCCGGCCGTGAGCGAGCGCCCCGCCAGCGGCAGCGTAATATACCGAAATACTTGCAGCTCGCTTGCGCCTTGGGCGCGCGCGGCGTCCTCCAACTCCTTCTCCACACCCTCAAAGCCGGTGCGCATCGTCCGGTAGGCAAGAGGGAAAGCCACAACGACCGCGGCAATAACGGCCGCTCCCCATGTGAACACGATCGTGCGGTCGAACAGCCATTCAAACGTTCGGCCGAGCCAGCCTTGACGCCCGAACAGGACAAGCAGCAAAAAACCGACGACCGTCGGCGGGAGCACGAGCGGAAGAAGGAGGATCGTGTCGACGATGCTCCGTCCGCGTATCCGGCTTCTTGCCATTCGGTGAGCGGTCAGCAGGGCGAGCACGAAGACGAATACGCCGGCAAGAAGCGATACTTTGATCGTCACGAAGAGCGGCGGGAGGAAAGCGCTCCAATCCGTCATGCAAGCCGCTCCTTTCTCAGGGTCTAATGGTGAATCCGCGCTCGGTAAATATGGCTGCGGCTTCTTCTCCAAATAAATAATCATACAGACGCATCGCTTCCCGCTGATGCTCGGACGCTCTCATAATGCCGATCGGGTAAACGATCGGAGCATGCAGCCCGGAAGAAATTTCAGCAACGACTTGGACGCGGCCCGATGCGAGCGCATCGGTCAAGTATACGATCCCGGCTTCCGTATTGCCGCTTTCCACGTAAGTCAGCACCTGGCGCACATCCTTGGCGAACACCAGCTTCGGCTCCACAGCCTCCCAAACCGCCGCATTCGTCATCGCTTCCTTGGCATAGGCGCCGGCGGGCACCGTTTCCGGTTCGCCGACCGCGATTTTCCGGAAACGATCGTCCAGCAGACCGCGCAAGCCGGGTATCGATTGCCGGTTATCCGCCGATGCGATGACAACAAGCTTATTGCCGAGCAGCGTCCCTTGCCGGGAGAGCAGTTTGCCCCGCGCAAGGGCATCCACCTGTTTTTTGCCTGCCGAAAGGAACAGGTCCGCCGGCGCGCCTTGTTCGATTTGTTTTTGCAGAGCGCCCGAAGATCCGTAGTTCATGATCAGGTCGACTTCCGGATACCGAGCCTCATAGCGGAACTCGATTTCGTTCAGGCTGTCCTGCAGGCTGGCCGCCGCCGAAACGAGCAGCTCCGTTCTGCCCTCCGCAGCATTGCCGCCGGCCCCCCCACCCCGGCCGAAGCATCCGGCGAGCACGGCGATCGACAGCATGGCCGCGGTTATTATCAAGCTGCGGCGCGCATATATATTCTTTGCCATAAATGGTCTCCCGTCCGTTATCACTTATCCGAATTATTCTAACACAGGTTCCGGCGGCGTATCTATCGTTTTGATGCCACGCGGCGCCGTTTTTCTGGTATAATCAAGAGGCAGTTATAGAGATCGCATACAAAGACGGGGTGCTTTTACATTCAGAGGTGAATGGATTGATCGCGCAAGCGGTAATCGTCAACGGCTCAAATGAAGTGCTGATGGTCAGGGAGTATGTGGAAAGAGGCGATATTGTCTGGAATTATCCCGGCGGCGGCGTCGAGGTGGCGGAAACGCCCGAGCAGGCCTGCATCCGCGAGGTGAAGGAGGAGACGGGCTACGACGTCCGAATCATCGACTGCCTTTGCTTCGAGAATTTGAAATATACGTACCGGGCCGAAATTGTCGGCGGCGGCTTGGCCGAGAACAAGCCCGGACCTCTTAACGGCGACATATTGGAAGTCAAATGGGTCCGGCTGGATGACGAAACGGTATTTGACGTCGTCACCCGGCCGATCCGGGACAAGCTTTGCGGCTGAGAGGCGCCCTCCCGTAAAAAGACGGCGCGATGTATGGATATACATGCGGCGAAATGGGCAAAAATAACAATGACACCATTTCGTCGACAGGAGGAATCTCCATGCAAAACCAGCCGAACATGAGCCCGGGCACGATGCAGAATTCGGTTCAGGCCGCTAACGCTATGCAAATGCCGGGCGGTATGCCGTCCCAATTGCAAGGCGCGCAGCAGCCGAGTACGCAGCAAATGTCATATGACCAGTTCAAGGATCAGGTCAGGCAAAGGCAGGAGCAGCAGGAAAGGTTGGCGCGGCAGGCGCTGGTGAGCGCCGGAGCGGACCGTCAGTCCGACCGGATACGCTCGCTGCTGTAGGATGTGCAAAGCATCGGACAGGAGGTGCAAATGGCCGAAAACCAGGTCCAGGTGCAAATGAATGCCCAGCTCAGGCAGCTTCAGTTGATCCAGCAGCGTCTCAAGCAGATCGAGTCGGCCGTGCAAGCGGCGCTGCCCCAGAATCAGAATCGGATGCCGCTGCAATAAATTTCCTGAAAGAAATAAATCCGTTGGTTATAAAAGCCTTTCTAATGCGCGTCAAGCGTGCATCCGGAAGGCTTTTTTGTCGGCCGGGCGGGTTACTCGTTGTTCAGCTTCAGGAGCTCCAACAGCTTGAACAGCAAACTGAGCACGATTGCCGCCACCGTGGCGAGCGCCATGCCCTTGAGCTCCAGATGGCCCCACTTGAACGTCGTGCCGCTGATGCCGATGACGAGCTTTGGACAGGTCGCGTCCGACCATATTGCTCGTGACAAGCAGGTGCCCGACATGCTCCGCGACGACGACAAGCGCGGCCGGGACGATGACGATCATGCTCGCCCAATCGAACTTCGGCGCCGTGAATTCGGGCATCTCCAGCATGGAAGCCGCGTTCACCCGGCTGAAGTCGACGATGCCGAGCCGCCAGGCGAGCAGATAACCCGCGACGAAGCCGATCAGGATCGGGATGATTTTCATGAAACCGCGAAACAGCACGGAGCCGAGAATAATGATCAGCAGCGTTGAGACGGACACGGCAACCGTCTTCGGGTCGGCTTGCCATGCCTGCGCGGAATTCCAGTCGGCGGGCTTGATCCAACCGGCCATCTGTGCCGCGACCGGCACCAGCTCCAGGCCGATGACCGCTACGATGGCACCCATTGCCGCCTGCCGGGGCTTTGCTTTGTGGCAATTATTAGGATGGGCAAATAAGAGGACGGTTGTAAGCCGCATTTACGATAATACATAATTAACATTATGTAAACTTTGTGGCGGCTTGTGGTTTCACGGCGAGCTGCGATTTCTCCATTGAATCGAGCCGCGCATTCCGAGCGAATGTGCGGTTTTTTGCTTTTGCGCGAAAACCGCTTGCGTCGAACGGGAGGATATTTTAGTGCAATTGTCGAATTAACATAGCCAGCAGAGGGATTGACGCCACAAGGAACGGCTAATTGAGGGGGCAGTGACACAATGAACAAATACCGGGAAGCGCTGCTTGCTTCTATTCGCAAACAATTAAATGCATGGCTCGAGCTCGGCCGCGACGACGTGAGTCGTGACGATCTGTACCGATTTCTGCATACCGTCCGCGGAACGTCGGGCACGATCGGGCTTGCCGCGATCTCGAACACGACCGCCCGATTAATGGATGAGCTTGAACAATCCGGGCGCAAGTCGTGGACAACCGGACAGTTGAGGACTTTTTTCTCCGACTTGATACGCGCCGTTTATGCCTTGGGGCAACAGGAAACAACTGTGCAAGGCGGGGCGGACGGAACCGGTTCCTTCCGGTTCGATCAGGATGAGCAGCCGGCCGTGCTTGTGCTGGACGACGACGATGCGTTCCTTTTGTATATGAAGGAGGAGCTTGGGAAGCGGGGATACAGGGTGATCGCCACGACGAATCCCTCCCTGGCCATGGATTATGTGCGCGAATGCAACCCTCAGTGCGTGGTGCTTGACCTCTTCATGGACCATACGGCCGGTGTCGAGTTCATGCTGGCGCTGCGCGACAAGATGAAACGTCGGTTTATCCCGACGACGGTCGTCGGCGTCGAGGACACGACCGCCAACCGGATCCAGGCATTCCGCCTGGGTGCCGACGACTTTGTGGCCAAGCCGTTCGAGATGGCGGAATTGGCTGCCAGGCTTGAACGACAGCTGGTTCGCAAACGGCTGTTCGACCGGCTGCTGCGCACCGGCGGCTTTCGGCCGAACTCTAATATAGGTTTTTGCGAATCGAACGATTAGGAGGAATGACCGATGGCAACGATTCTGCTCGCAGAGGACGAACCCGTATTGCGTATGCTGGTGATGGATTCTTTGGAGGATGAAGGATATGACATCGAGGTGGCATGCGACGGCCAGGAGGCGTTCGACAAGATTAAGGAACGCGACTTCGATCTGGTCATACTGGATTATATGATGCCCCGCATGACCGGCATCGAGGTGATCGAGCGGATGCGCGAGCTCCCTGAGCGAGTTTCGACGAAAATATTGATGCTCTCGGCGAAAAGCCAGCAGTCCGAGCAGAACAAGGTTTTTCAGGCCGGGGCCAACGATTTCATGTCCAAGCCTTTCAGCCCGTTGGAGCTTGTGGCCAAGGTGGAGGAAATGTTGAATGCTTAGGCGGTGGCACCATTATTTCCGCTCCAGTATAAGCCGAAGATTTACCGCCCTTATGGTGACTTCGCTCAGCCTTATTCTGATCGGAGCCATTATCGTGTTCTGGAGCACGCTGTTTCTGGCAAACCGGTATAACGACCGGATTACGGAAATAAACGAGAAACGTCAGGCCATATCCGATTTGGCCAGCGGTGCCAAGGAAATCATCCTGCATTCCCGCGGTTATTTGGTCTATCAAACGCTTTATGAGAACGATCGGGTGTTCGCGTTGCGTGACGAATTGAATAAGGATTTGAAGACGGTCAGAACGTACCCGCTGAGTGCATCCGAGCAGAATCTGTTGCAATCCATTGAGGATTATTTCCTTTTCACCTTCGATCAGCGTTATCCCAAATCGGTGGAATATGCGCTTGCGAACGATTACGAGGCGATCCGCGAGCTGGTGAAGGCGGATCAGACGAATCCGACCAACGATATGATCGCCTTTGCCCGCGAGCTGGAATTGGAGGCGCAAACCGACGTCAATCTGGAGAGCGGCAATCTTATTCGGGAATTATCGAAGCAAGGGCTGTATTTTATTATTTACGTTCTGTTGATTCTTTGGGCTACCTGGTACTCCGTTCGGGTTATCGCCAAGGACGTCAATGAACCGCTGCGCGTATTGTCCGATACAGCAGGCCGTGTCGCGCGGGGCGAACTGGTCAGCTTTCAATATCAATCCCGCTCGGATGAGATCGGACAATTGTCCGGCTCTCTGGATATGATGATGGTGTTGCTAGTCAATAAAGAGGAGGAGCTCGTTGCGCAGAACGAAGAGCTGATTGCCCAACAGGACGAGCTTCAAATGCAACAGGAGGAGCTGCAAGACGCGCTTCAGAGAATGGAGGAGAACGAGCGGTATTTACAGAAGCGGAACCAGCTCGTCCAATCGTTGTCGAACACGCTGGACAAGCAAGAACTGCTGCAAAGCATCATCCGCCATATGGTTGAAATTACCGGCACGGACAAAGGCGCAATCAAGCTTGCCAACGCGAACCGCGATATGGCGTTCTTCGGCATCTCCCGGCAGGCGGCCGATCAATTCCGTGCTACGGCGAACGAGAGCATGCTGGCAAGGGTCCGTCAATCGAAGCGGATCCATACGGTTACGAGGGAGTGCACGGTCAGCGAAAAAGGCTATCATGAGGACCCTATGACGGCGACCGACTTCTACATTCCGGTTCTGGGCGACAATCAAGAGGTGGCGGCTTTGATCATGCTGACGCGTATCGGGTGCAGGACCGGCAAGAACGATGAGGAAGAAATGATGGGCCTCGCTACGCAAATCTCGCTTTCGCTCGCCAAGCTCGAAATTTATGAGAATTCCGAGTATCAGCGGCAGATCAACTATGACATGCTCAACACGATCCAGGAAGCCGTTCAGCTGATGGATTTGACCGGCAATACGATTCATGTGAACACAAAATGGTTCCAGCTGCTGGGATTTAATCGGGACAAGCTGGCCGTCAAAAATATGTCGCTCACCCAGTTCTCGTCACTAATGGCCCAGCGGGTCGCGGACCCCGATGGGGTGCTTCGGTTCATTATGAAGCAGTTTGAGGACGGAACGTACGAGCCGAGCGCGATGAATTACGAACTGACGCTGCCCGAGCACCGCTATATTCAAATCTATTTCGAGCCGCTCTACCGCGGCAGCGAATTGTTCGGCACCCTGCTCGTACACCGGGATATTACCAAAGAATATGAAGTCGACCGGATGAAATCGGAATTCGTCAGCACGGTCAGCCACGAGCTGCGTACGCCTCTTGCCAGTGTCCTTGGCTTCGCGGAGCTGCTGCTGCATAAGGAATTGAAGCCGGAGAGGCAGCGCAAGTATATATTCACGATTCACCAGGAAGCGCGCCGCTTGACCACGCTCATCAACGATTTTCTCGATCTCCAACGGATGGAATCGGGACGCCAGAGCTACGATTTGAAGCCGTTGCGTTTGTCGGCGATCATCCAAGAGGCGATAGAGCTTCAGAAAGTAAATGCGGGGCAGCACCGGTTCGAGTGGAAAAACACCTGCGGCCGCGCGCTCGTTATGGCCGATCGGGACAAGCTGCAGCAGGTATTTACTAATTTGATCAGCAACGCCGTTAAATATTCGCCGGGCGGCGGCACGATCACGATCGACTGCCGGCAGGAAGGCAGGAATATCGTCGTCGACATCACGGACGAAGGACTCGGCATTCCGGCTGACGCTCTACCGAAGCTGTTCAGCAAATTTTACCGGGTGGATAATTCCGACCGCAGGGAAATCGGCGGCACCGGACTCGGTCTCGCCATCGTAAAAGAAATCGTCAACCGGCACAAGGGCGATGTCGCGGTCCAATCGGTTTTGGGTACCGGAAGCACCTTTACCGTCACATTGCCGGTCCTCGACGGCAACGAGCAGATCTCCGATCCCGAATCGGCCAGAGGAACGACGGGCAAAGTCGCGTACGACATCATGCTCGTGGAGAACGACCTCAACCTTTCTCTGCTGCTCCGCGGCGAGCTGCAATCCAGCGGTTTTCGCGTCCATTCGTTTGCGGACGGCAAAGCCGCGCTTGAAGCGGTGCCGGACATCAAGCCGCATGTCGTCGTACTCGATATCATGCTGGAAACCGGCTTCAGCGGATGGGATTTCATTAGCGTGCTGCGCAGCGACGAGCAGATGGCCCAAACGCCGATCATCATTTCAAGCGCATTCGAGGAGCGGCGCAAAGCGGAGCGGCACGGTGTATACGCCTTTATAATAAAGCCTTATTTGCCCGGCAAGCTCACGGAGATGATCTGGCGGATTCTCCGGCATGACCCGGATTAACGGGGGAACGCTACGGTTAATGATGGGAAAGTCATGCTGGAGGAGTGTTGAAGCGATGAAGGATTACGGGGATCGTAACGGCCGACCGGGAAACCGACCACAACGGCATTCTGGACGGCTATTTGCCGTTGTTCCAATGGGATGAGAACGGCATGGGCTATTTACATATGGATCCGGACGATCCCCATGTACTGTTGGTCGATGACGATTATATGCAGGATTCTTTATCTACCTGAAGCTTGAGTTTGCCATGCTGTGCTGCGTCCATCAACTCCCACATTGAGCCGAGAATCATAGCAGCTTCCCTTGGGAAAACCAACAAAGGGTTAAGCTTGAGGTGTTACACCACTTAGCTCAAACCAACGACGAAAGGGTGGCAGCACAAGCATGAAACGGACGATCACGAGCATACTGATTTCAGCGGGGTTATTGTTGGCGTTGTCAGTCCCTGCCTATGCGGAGAACGGTACCGCGACCTCCACACGCACCGGCACGGTCGGTCCTATGGGCGGCGGCATTTCTCCGGGCGCCGGAACATTTAACAACGGCAACGGCACAATGCCGGGTACGTACGGAACGTATGCGACCGATAACGACCGTACCTTCGGCGTTCTGGACGACGACCGGAACGACAACGGTGCGCGCCGTTTCAACACGAACACCGCCGACAACAACGGGAACGGCAACCGCAACGGCCGCGTACGTGCGACGGCGGCCGACACTGGGGGCGATAACGACGTGGACTGGGGCTGGCTCGGTCTGCTCGGCTTGCTCGGCCTTGCCGGCATGCGCAACCGCAACCGGCAATCGACCTAGCAGGAACCACAACGGAACGGACAACACGCCCGGGCATTCGTCTACGGCGGTTTGTCCGTTCTTTTTTCTGCCAACAAAGCAGGGTTGACTAGCCGCGGTCGGGCGTGTTTTTCTTCTTATCGATGGCCTCGGCCATTGTCCTGTCCGTCAGATGCGCATAAATCTGCGTCGTTTCCGGCGAAGCGTGTCCGAGCTGCTCCTGCGTTTTGTAAATATCGTTGCGCAAGTAATAATCGGTGGCAAAGGAATGGCGAAGCTTATGGACGGACAAATAGGGCTTTCCGAACCGTTTGGCGTATTTGACCACCATTTCCTGTATGGCTCTTTTGCTCATGCGCGAGCCTTCGCGCTTGCCGTTGGCCACGGCGAGAAAAAGCGCTTTTTCCCGCTTGGGGGCATGATATAACGTGTCGCGCTGCCGGACATATTCCTTCAGGTCGTCCACCGCGTCGCTGCGAAAATAGACGGGGGTTTTGAACGTTTCGTCGCCAGCGCCTTTGCGGTATACATAGGTCAGCTTCTTCTTGAGATCGATGTCGTCGATATTCAGGTTGACGACCTCGGATACCCGCAGCCCGGAATGAAGCACCAGGCAAATGATACAGGCGTCGCGTATTTTGTTTTTATCGTAGGAGTAAAGCGCCTGCTTGTTCCCCGCCAAATCCGCGGCATAGCCCTCCTTGACATAATGGAGGAAAGCGCGGATTTCCTCCTCCTGCAGCAGCTTGCCTTCCAGCTTGGCCGCGCTGTCTTTCGGTTTATGCGTTCTCTTGATGGACACCTTCGCCATCACGTTGCGCTTCAGCAGCGGATAAAAGTGATCGTCTTCGGCGATCTGGCTCAAGTAATGAAACAGCGAGCGGAGGGAGGACAGCTTGCGCGATATCGTCGTTTTACTGTTTGCCGGCGCTTTATGGGCGGCGAGGAACATTTTATAATGGTCGACGCTGTCCATATGAAGCTTCTCCAGATCCTCAAGCGGAATCAATTTAAGGTCGCCGGCCTGCGTAAGGCCTTCGGCCATGAGCCAGCTGAAGAACGTTTCGTAATCCCGGACATACTCCAGCAAAGAAGAGGGAGACAGGTCCGGCAGCTTGTAATTGATGAATTTCTCCACATACCAGGGCATCGACGGCGTTTTTTTGTCCAGCTCCTGCCGGTCTTTTCGTTTAATGACGTTCATGTCTGTCTTCACCCCGAAATCGTTGATCAAAAGCTCGTATCGCTTTATATTCTATCATGGCAGGAGACGGCGGGGTATAGAGGGATGACGCCGCATGCGAGAAGAGAGCCTGCGCTTTACGGATCAGCCGCAAACGCCGGGCTTGGCTTCGGCTTCCTGTGATTATGCAATAGGCGATAGCGGCTTGGCGAAATGCCGACCTCCCGTTTGAATACGACGCTTAAATATTCGGTATGCTTGAAACCGGCTCTGTCGGCGATGGCGATGAGGGAGAGATTGGTCTCGGCGAGCAGTTGCTTCACGTATTTGAGGCGTACGGCCATGATCTCTTCGTGGGGCGTTCGGCCAAGCACCTTCCGGAATCGATGCTCAAGAACTCTCCTGGAGAGCGGCAGTTCATTCAGGATATCCATGACTGTAATCCCGTCACAAGCATAGTGATGGATGAAATCGAGGGCTTCCGATACAAGCTTGTCTTTTCTGGAGATGGGGTCCATCATGGCAACGGCTTCTGCGTTGCCGTGCTGACTGGCGTGCTTGGCCATCATTTGATCCAGAAGGGCTGCTGCGTTATAGCCAGCTTTTACGGAATTGACGATCACGGTGGACAACTGCCGATCGAGCTTCACGTAAAGCAATTCCTCGCGATCACAGCCGATGATGGAAACATCGGCAGGGATATCGTACCCGGCCAACAGACATGTCTCGACCAGCACATCCTCCTGCGAGCAGGCCAGGATGCCGATCGGTTTAGGCAGGTCATCGAGCCAGCGGGCGATGCGGATTTGTTTCTCAATCTCGGACTTGCCGGCATAAGCGGATATGAATGCATTGCAGGGATAGCCTCTTTGCGTCAGACACGCCCGAAAATGATCATTCAATCCAACGTACGCTTCATGCCGGGCCTCACGGAAGGTGGCGAATGAACGGATGCCGCGGTCGAGAAAATATTCGGCCGCCATTTGTGCGGTCAGCATTTCGCTCGTGACCAGGGAAGGAAGATCCGGCTCCAATCCGGTCGCGCATAACGCGACGGTGGGGAGGTTTAGCTTCACGATGAAATCGGCCAGTTGTTCGGATTCAATGCGTGCCAGAATGCCATTGCCTTTCCAGTTGGCCAGCCAAGTGAAATCGCCGCCTTCTTCACAATCACCGATGTACACGGACCAGCTCTGATTCTCCTTCGTATACTGTTGGATACCTTTCAGCAATCCTTTATCATAACCGTTCGAGGGCTCAATGAATAAGGCAACTTGTTTTCCGGATACGGCTTTATATGGGATTGACGCCATGATCCACAACCACCTTCACTAAGTTGTTTTCGGTGATTCGAGAGTTGGTTCGCTCATCTCTTAGTGTCTCTTGCGTCCACCTGCGGGTTTACCAAATTAGGAGGGGTTAGACCGGCCAATCCCTTCAACAGATTATCCGCGGCAATGTCCGCCATACGCAAACGGGTTTTTATGCTTGCACTCCCGATATGCGGGAGGGTGACGACATTGGGAAGCGTGAGCAGCGGATGGTTCGCGGGGACAGGCTCCTGCTCGAATACATCAAGCCCGGCAGCCCATATTTTGCCTTCCGCCAACGCATAGTATAGTGCGGTTTCATCTATGATTCCGCCGCGGGAGGTGTTGATCAGAATGGCGGATTGCTTCATCAACGCGAGTTCATTATGACCGATAAGATGGCGGGTTCCCGGGGTATACGGCACAAGGATGCAGACGAAATCGGATTCCCTGAGCAAGGTCGCCATGTCGCAATATTCCAGGCCCAGCTGCTCTTCCGCCTCCGGCTTGCGCGTTCGGTTGTGATAGTATACTTTCATATCGAACGCTTTTGCACGCCTCGCCACCGCTTCCCCGATCCTACCGAGACCGATGATGCCCAGCGTTGAACCGTATACGTCCTGCCCGGTTAGCAGCATGGGTGACCATGTCACCCATGCGCCGCGCCGCAGATAATCGGAGGACTCGACCAGCCGCCGGGCCGTCGCCATCAGGAGCGCAAAGGTAAGATCGGCAGTCGTTTCGGTCAGGACGCCCGGTGTGTTGGTGACCATGATTCCTTTGGCGGTTGCCGCCTCGATATCGATATGGTTGTAGCCGACCGCCAGGTTCGCAATGATCTTCAGGCGCGGTGCTTTCTCCAACAAGGCGGCATCGATCTGTTCCGTGAGCAGGCAGAAAAGGCCGTCCGCTTCTCTGATTTCCCGCTCCAGCACCTCCCTCGGCACGGGAAGGTTCTCTTCCTCCCATAGGGTAACCTCGCAGGTCTCTTCCAGCTTTGCAAGAATGCCTTCGTTCAGCTTCCTCGTTACATAAATTTTTGGCTTCATTGTTCCACCTCATTCCCAAAGTTAAGCATTGGCTCCACATGAGCCACCGACGACGAGGACAGGCTCCATCAGATGTGTCTTGGCCTGTGCGATCTTGTGTTTGGACCGGATTTGCCGGATCAGGTCGGTGGCAGCCAACTGGCCCATCTCGTATGCCGGCTGCTTTACTATCGTTAGCGGGGGATCGACCAGGCGTGACCAGGCCGTTTCATCGTAGCCTACGAATGACATTTCATGAGGAATACCGATATGACTCTCTTTGATCGCTTCAAGAATCTCAAGGCTCATCAGATTATTCGTGGAGAAAATGGCTTCGGGCCGGTCGTCGCCGGCCAACATCCGCTTGGTCGCCAGCTTCGCGGCATCTTTGCCGTCCTCAACGATCCGGATGAGCGAATCGTCAACGTCGATACCGTAGTGGTTCAGCGCCGATATGTAGCCCTCGATTCGTTCAAGGCGGGGGCTTACCCCTCCGGGCGGATAGACGAGGATGGCAATTCGCCTTCTCCCCAATCGAATCAAGTGTTCGGTTGCAAGGAACGCGCCTTTGACATTATCGACGGCTATCGTCTCGATAGGCAGCCCCTGAATCTTTCGGTTCAATGCAATGATGGGGTAGCGATTTTCAATCAGCGATTCAAACAATGCCTGATTTTTGGCGGTGGGGTTGATGATGATGCCGTCGACCTTGTTATTGCGCAGACCCTTGATATGCTGTTCCTCAATGGCGGCGTCTTTGCGGGCGTTGCAAATCATGAGGCTGTAGCCAAGGGAACGGCAAGTGCGTTCCACGCCGTCAAGGACGGCGGACCAGAAAGGATTCTGGAGATCGGATAACACGATGCCGATGACATCCGTCTTCAGCGACCTCAAGCTTTGGGCCAGCGCATTCGGAGTATAGTCGAGACTCGAGATTACCGCCTGGACCTTTTCCTTCGTCTCCCTGGTTACTTGGCTAAAATTACCGTTCAATACGCGTGAGACGGTAGTCTTGGAAACGCCGGCCGCTCGGGCAATATCTCCGATTGTGGTCACGAAGTCACCCCTCCCATATTTAAAGCGCTTACAGGAATCGTTATCGGAAAACGGTAAACCACGCCGGAAACCGGTACCGGAGAACGGTTTACTAAACCGATTAACCCCAGTCTATCAAATCAAAATATCCATTTCAACATGTATTGGCATTCTTTCGCTCGTTTCTTAAATAGCCGAAAACGATCCATGCACAACGGAAAAACACGGGTTTATCTACCTTGCCGTCGCCCTTCAAATTTGATTTGTATATTTATCATGCCGGATCATGAAGGTATATGTAAAAAATCTCAATTATTTAAGCGCAAAATCTCATCGACTATGGAAAAGTCCCCAAAATATAATAGCGATACAAATCCGGAAGGGTTGGGTGTACAGCAAAAATAAACGGAGGGTTCTTCATGAAGAAAAAAATGAAAGCGCTATTCCCGTTGTTGTTGGTCGTTGTATTCATCGTAAGTCTGGCCGCCTGCAGCGGCGGATCCGATTCCGGCGGGAAATCGGGCGACGCACCGGCAGCGGACACCGGAACGGAAAACACGCAGGCCGCGAACACGGAAGAGACCAAAACCGAGCCTGCGAACGATGCCGGCGGCGAGAAGGTAACCATCACATTCGCCTGGTGGGGCGACGCGAAGCGGCATGAGAAATACAATGCGATCGCGGACTTGTACGAGAAAGAGAACCCCTACGTCAAAATCGAACGGCAGTACGGCTCGTTCAATGACTATTGGGACAAGCTGGCGACCCAGACCGCAGGCGGCAACGCACCTGACGTACAGGGCATGCATGCCACGTATGTAGCGGATTACGCGCAGCGCGGCGCGCTGCTCGATCTGGAACCTTATCTGGCAGACGGGACGATCGATATCGGCAGTTTCCCCGATTCCGTCAAGGAAGTTCAGAAGGTTGAAGGCAAGACGGTCATGATCGCCCAAGGCGTTACGATGACGGGCTGGAACTACAACAAAGGAGCGCTGGATAAGCTCGGCGTAGCCGCTCCGGATTACAACTGGACCTGGGATGACTTCCTTGCAAAGGTCGCTGAAATTCAGAAGGCAATCAACGCAAGCGATAATAAAAAGCGGTGGGCCTCCGTGGATGCCAGCGGCGACATCACGGGTGTGCAGGTATACGCCCGCCAGAAGGGCACCGATCTTTTCACCGCGGAAGGAAAGCTCGGCGTTACGAAGGAGCAAATGACGGAATGGTTCGCGATGTGGGATAAGCTCCGTAAGGACAAGGTGATCCCGGATGCGGCGACCAGCGAACAATATGCAACCGTTTCTCTCGACCAAGGCATGCTGGTAAAAGGACTGGTCATTCTGGCGACATTCCCGTTCAACCAGATTCCGCTGTATCAGAACTATATCGCCGATGGGGAAGTTCAGCCGCTGCGCAGACCGCTCGATCCAAGCGGCAAGGAAGGTGAATTCGTCGAAGGCGCGTACCTGGCAGTGGCCAAGACTTCAAAGTATCCGAAGGAAGCGGCGGATTTCATCAGCTTCTTCGTGAATAACGAAGAAGTCCAGAAGATTTTCAAGCTGGAGCAGGGCGCGCTCGGCTCGACCAAAGGAAATGAAGTCATCAGGCCTACGCTGAATCCGGCGGAGCAAAGAACGCTCGAAGCCATCGAAACAAGCTTGAAGACGGCGGGCAAGCTGCCGCTGCCTCCGAAAGGCCAGGGAGAAGTGCGCACGCTCCTCACCGAAACATCCCAAGCCGTGGCATTCGGCCAGCTGAGCCCGGAGCAGGGCGCGCAGGAGTTCGTAGAGAAGGCGGCCGAGATTCTGGCCAAATCATCCTGACAACCGTTGGTACGGTAATTTACACACGGCCCGGACGGGTGCACCGTTTCCGTCCGGCCGTATATTTGGGAGTGACATTATGCCGGCATTAAAAGCCTTTTGGAAAAACAATTGGGTAGGCTATCTGTTCCTCAGTCCCTGGTTGATCGGATTGATCAGTTTGACTGCTTTTCCAATGGGCTTTTCGCTTTATCTGGCATTTACCGAGTATGATTTGCTGACCCCGCCACAATGGATCGGCCTTCAGAACTTCACGGAAATGTTTGCGGACAGAAAGTACTGGGCGAGTGTAAGCGTAACCCTCCAATATGTCTTCCTCGGGGTACCGCTTGCCCTTTCCTTTGCGCTCGCCGTTGCGCTGCTGCTCAATCGCGGCATCAGGGGCCTGCGTGTATATCGGGCTATCTATTATATCCCGTCCCTGTTCGGAGGCAGTGTGGCGATCGGTCTGCTGTGGCGGCAGATTTTCGGCGGAGACGGCTTGCTTAACAACTTCCTTGCCCAATTCGGCATAGAGGGGAAGAACTGGATCGCGTCTCCGGATACGGCCCTTTATACGCTGGTTGTGCTTGCGGTTTGGCAGTTCGGATCGTCGATGGTTATTTTCCTGGCAGGGCTCAAGCAGATTCCGACGGATCTGTACGAGTCATCCAGAATCGACGGAGCGAGCCGATGGAGGCAATTCCGGAGCGTGACGTTTCCGCTGCTGACACCGATCATTTTTTTCAACCTCGTCATGCAGGTCATCCACGCGTTCCAGGCGTTCACCTCCGCTTATGTGGTAAGCGGCGGTACGGGCGGGCCGCTTAACTCCACCCTTTTTTATACGCTGTATCTGTACCAGAAAGGGTTTGCCCAGTTCTCCATGGGCTATGCTTCCGCAATGGCCTGGGTGCTGCTGCTTGCCATTGCGACCGTGACCGGCCTGCTCTTCCTGTCGTCCCGCAAATGGGTGTTTTACCAAGAATAGAGGTGATTACCGTTGGTGCTAGGCAGATCGCAGAAGCTATTGCTTCAGGTTGTCATCATCGCCGGGTGTCTGATCATGATGTATCCGCTGCTCTGGATGCTGATGAGTTCTTTTAAGCCGAACACCCAGATTTTCACGGATCCTTCCCTGATTCCGAAGACGATCACGTTTGAAAACTATCAATTCGGCTGGGCCGGGTTATCGGGCTACACCTTCGGCAAATTTTTCGCGAATACGTTCTTGATCGTCGCACTGAACATCGTCGGAACGCTGATTTCCTGTTCCATGGCGGCTTACGCCTTCGGCCGGCTTGACTTCTTCATGAAGAAAATATGGTTTGCCGTCATGCTGCTGACGCTGATGCTTCCGTTTCACGTAACGGTCATTCCGCAATACATCATGTTCAACAAGTTCGGTTGGATCAATACCTATTTGCCGCTGACCGTTCCCAAATTTTTCGCCGTGGAAGCCTTCTTCATCTTTCTGATCGTACAGTTCATCCGGTCGCTGCCCCTCGAGTTCGACCAGGCGGCGAAGATCGACGGCTGCGGTCCCATCAAGATGTACGGGTATCTGATCGTCCCGCTGACCCTGCCGGCGCTGGTTACGTCGTCCATCTTTACGTTCATTTGGACCTGGAACGATTTCTTCAGCCAGCTGCTGTACCTCAGCAGTATCAAAACGTACACGGTGGCGTTGGCGCTCCGCATGTTCACCGATTCCTCCGGCGACAGCTCCTGGGGCGCACTCTTTGCGATGTCGATCCTGTCGCTCGTGCCGGTGTTCGTGATGTTCATCTTTTTCCAAAGGTATCTCATTGAGGGCATCGCGGCAGGAGGCGTGAAGGGATGACAGCATGCAGGTTGGTGCGGCAGTTAAGCAATGCAAGGGGGTGAACAAGCGCTTTGCCGGAACGTTAGCCGCATACAGTCGAGCTGTCCTCGTTGCAATCATGAATTTTCCGCAAGATCTGATTGAAAACAAAGGAGACGATAAAATGGCACAGGAAAACTTCGTTGAGGAAAACGTCGAAGCAAAGGATGACCGGGACGAGATTTTGGAGCTGTTCAAGGATTTGCGCGTAACGGACGTGCGCGACGGGATGGATTGGGTGGGCTACCACGGCTACGGAACGGTGCATCACAGCATCAAGCCGCTCTGGAGGACCAAGATCGTCGGCATTGCGCGCACGGCGCGGTATATGCCGTTCGAGGGACCGGTGCCGAACAAGACCCACGATGATTATACGGCATGGGCCAAATGGTACTACAAGGAGGTTTGCTACGATCCGTGGCACGCGGACCTCGTCGACGGAGACATCATGGTCATGGATGTCAGCGGATGCGATGTCGGTATTCTCGGCTCCAACAACACCCTGGCGGCATTGAAAGCCGGTTGCAGAGGGTACATAACGAACGGCGGGGGAATCCGGGACACGGACGAAGTCATCATGCAGAAAATTCCGGTATGGTCGAAGTTCGTATCCCAGGGCATGGACCAGACCCGTATCCGTTTCGACTCCAAGGATGTGCCGGTCGCGATCGGAGGCGTAGCGATTTATCCGGGCGACGTGATTGTGGCGGACGGGGACGGCGTTATCGCCGTTCCGCGTAAAATCGCCCGCGAAGTCGCTACATTTGCGCATCAGGAACTGACGGGAGACAAAGCAGGCCGAAAGAGATTGTATGAAGCGCTCGGCTGGGAGCTGGACGAAACCGTTCTGTAACGGGTCCTTGAATCAATTGAGAGCTAATAGCCTCTATTAGCTCTCTTACTAGTGCGCCACGCATGGCGATTACCTAGGCGGTGAAAGTCCGCTGTGGGGGCTAGTAGTGGCCAACCACTAGCCAAGGGCAAGGGTGTCCATTGTGAGGTGGAATCTGAAGGAAGCCGGAGGCAAACTTCCGACCTGAGGAACACGAACATCATCAGGCATATGGCATGGGATGAGCTTGCTAGACAAAGCGAAGTCCAATACACTACACGGACATGCCAGTGTAAATGGTGCGGGTACATGGAATGAAAGGGAATCGCCTTACCGTGGGAGGTCTCATGAACGTGAGGAGATGCACTTCGAATCACGGTTGAAACAAGATTTACCATGAGAAGTCAGCAGACGCCATAGTACCTGATGTAGTCGACGACATCAGGGAAGGGCCGAACCTTAGGAGGTGTGGGTCAATGAATGTTACTAACACAGGAGCGAAGGGCAGCCAACTTCCAATGGGAGGCTTCACGCAGAAAAATAGTGCGGAACACGAAGGATATGCGGGAGCGCACAGTCCTGTAAGGATAACTGAAACGGACAACACCGACGCAAACGAGCCGAAGATGAGATTGCTGGAACAAATCGTAAGTAAGCCAAACCTGAACGAAGCATTCAAGAGGGTGAAGGCGAACAAGGGCTCACCCGGGATTGATGAGATGGGAGTAAATGACCTTTTACAATATCTCAAAGAGAACGGAGAGACAATTCGGCAATCCATCATGGATGGAAAGTACCATCCGAACCCCGTCCGGAGAGTAGAAATACCGAAGGAAAACGGAAAGAAAAGAAATTATAAAGAATGGGGGATGGGCACGATGGGGAACAAACGGATAGGGTTTATCGGACTTGGCGCGATGGGGTTGCCGATGGCCCGCAACCTGCTGAAGAACGATTTTGAGGTGCATGTGGCTGTCCACCGGAATTCGGAGCCGGTACAAGAGCTAAAGGGGCAAGGCGCCGTTGTGCACGATTCCCTTGAGCATGTCGCGGCCGGCTGCGAAGTGCTGATCAGCATTTTACCGGCCGACATGGAAATGCAGAACGTGCTCCTGGATGCGAAATTGCTGGATGCGCTGAACGGGGACGCCGTATTGGTCGAAATGACGTCCGGATCCCCGGCCATGATGAAGCGTGTGCATGACGTATACCGCAATAAGGGAATACGCGTGCTGGACGCGCCCGTCAGCGGGGGGACGATCGGTGCCGAGAAAGGTACGCTGACCGTTATGGCCGGGGGTGAGGCCGACGTGCTGGATGACGTGCGTCGGGTGCTGGAGGCCATGGCAGGGAACATCTATCTCGTAGGTTCGGTAGGGGCCGGCAAAGCGATCAAGGCGATTAACCAGATGCTGGCCGGCGTTCATATGGTGGCTGCCGCAGAAGCGTTCGCGCTTGCGCAAAAGCTGGAGATCGACAAGGATATACTGAAGCAGGTCATCGGCAGCAGCTCGGGCGCCTCCTGGATGTTTCTGAACAAGGTCGATGCGATGAGCGATCGCAATTTCAAACCCGGCTTCAAGCAGCGTTTAATGAAGAAGGATGTGCAGATTGCGGTGGATGAAGGCAGGAATATTCCTTTGCCGCTGGCCGGTCTCGCACTGCAGTTGTACAACATGACGGAAAAGGATATCGGCGAGAAGGATTTCTCTGCGATTGCCGAGTACTTCGTGGGAGACGAATAGTATGGAGAACATGGGATTTCGCATATTGCCGCTCGATGGAAGGCCTGAAGCAGCGCTGCTTGGACGGTTCCGCGAGGCGGCCAGCCCGCTGATCAGCGACAACATGAACCGGATGACGGGAACCATCGCCGGCCTGCGGCCGTTTCATGCAAGCGGACCATTGCTGGGTCCTGCGTTCACCGTAAAGACGAGGGCCGGCGATAACCTGATGGTCCACAAGGCGATCGACATGGCGGAGCCGGGCGATGTGATCGTCGTCGACGCCGGCGGCGATATCACGCAGGCGATTGTCGGTGAGATCATGCTGCGGCTCGCGCGCAAAAAAGGGCTGGCGGGATTCGTCATCGACGGCGCGATCCGTGATACCAGGGCATTCCAAGCGCTTAATTATCCTTGCTACGCCCGCGGAGTCACGCATCGCGGCCCCTTCAAGGAAGGGCCCGGGGAAATCAACGTTCCCGTTTGTGTGGGAAATATGGTGGTGCAGCCGGGCAACATTATATTCGGCGACGAAGACGGGGTCGTTGCCGTACCTCAGAAGCAGGCTGCGGACATCATGGACCTGGTCGCGGCACAGCTGAAGCGGGAGCAGGACATCATTCGCTCCATCGAAGATGGAACGGTCGACCGCGCTTGGGTCAACGAAACGCTGCAACGCAAAGGTTGTGCATTGCCGTGAACCGCCGTTATGACTGGCAGAGACTTCAGCAGTATGTCGCCGGCTTGTTCAACGCGGCCGGACTGTCCCGAGCAAACGCGGAGATTGTCGCAGAATCTTTGGTGCAGGCGGATTTGCGCGGTGTGGACTCCCATGGCGTCGTTCGCACGGATATCTATCTGAAGCGCATGCAGGCGGGGATGATGAATCCGGACGGCGATGTTGCCGTCGAGCGCTCATCGGGCAGCGTCACGTTGCTTGACGGCCGCAATAATCCGGGCGCGGTCATCGGAAGCAAGGCGCTGGAGCTTGCGCTGCAGGGCGCGAAGCGGCAGGGAAGCGCGGTGGTCGGCGTCAAGGGTTCGAACCACTTCGGTACCTGCGCCTACTACCTATTGAAAGCGATTGAGCAGGACACGATCATGATCATTCTCTCCAACGCTTCGCAGACCATGCCTCCCACCGGCGGGATCAGGCCGTTTATCGGCACGAATCCGTTCTCCGTCGGCGTGCCGGCCGGCAAATGCCGCCCGTTCGTTCTGGACATGGCGACAAGCGTGGTGGCGAGGGGCAAGATCATCGTGGCGGCCGAGAGAGGCGAGGATATTCCGCGGGGATGGGCGATCGACAAGCACGGAAATCCCACTACGAATGCGCGCGAGGCACTGGACGGTTCGGTGCTGCCGATGGCCGGCGCAAAAGGCTACGGGATCTCCATGTTCATCGATATTTTGAGCGGTGTGCTGACCGGTGCCGGCTTCGGCAGGTACGTGAACAATATGTATGAGAATTGGGATGAACCGCAGAACGTCGGCCACCTGTTCGTAGCCGTAGATATTAATGCTTTCATGCCGGTCGCGTATTTCAAGGAACGAATGGACCGTTACATCCGTGAAATTAAAGCAGAGCCTAAAGCGCCTGCCGTCGAGGAAATCTTGATTCCGGGCGAGCTGGAGCTCCGATGTACGGAAGCGAGGATGGCCAGCGGGATCGAGCTTCCCGCTTCGGTTGAAAAGCAGCTCGAGACATGGGGCGAACGGTTTGGAAGAAAACTGTCCGATGCCTTGAGAGGATAAATCTTGTATGATCGCGCAAGCAAGTATGCATAGCCGCTGAGGAGGATCGAACATGTTATGGAACCGGATATTCAGATACGAGCTGCCTACTGCGATCGAGTTCGGAAACGGCTCTGTCCAAGAGCTTGCAGCCCATGTGAGAAAGCTGAATGGAAACAAGGTGCTTCTTGTCAGTGACCCGGGCGTCCAGAAAGCGGGCATGACCGAACGTTTGACGGCTGTGCTGGCAAAGGAAGAGATCCCTTATGCGATCTTTAACGAAATTGAGCCCGACCCGGATATCGATGGCGTCATGCGCGGCAAAGAGCTGGCCGCATCGGAAGGCTGCGACTGCGTGGTCGGACTCGGGGGCGGCAGCGCCCTCGACACGGCGAAGGCCATCGGACTTATGCTCGGCAACGGCGGGCATATTCGCGATTATGTCGGAATCGACAAAGTACCGAAGAAAGGCACTCCCGTCATCGCCGTGCCTACGACCGCGGGAACAGGCAGCGAGCTCACCATATGGTCCGTGCTGTCCGACAAGCGGGCCAAGGTCAAACTGAGTGTCGGGAGCGCCTATAATTGTCCCGATCTTGCGCTCTGCGATCCGGAGTTGACGGTATCTCTGCCTCCCCATATTACGGCGGCAACCGGCATGGATGCCCTTACCCATGCGCTGGAATCGTTTGTAAACAAAGCCACGCAGCCGATCTCGGAGGGGCTATCCATTCAATCGATGAAGATGATCGCGCACAGCCTGCGCACAGCCGTAGCGCAAGGCGAGAATCTGGAAGCGCGTTACGATATGCTGATGGCCAGCCTGATCGCGGCTATGGCGTTCAATCCGACCCGGCTCGGCTTATCCCATGCCCTGGCCATACCGCTTGGCGCCCATTTCAAAATTCCGCACGGCACTGTCAATGCCATTCTGCTCCCGGAGGTTATGCAATACAACCTGATGGGCAATCTGGATAAATTCAAAACGATCGCGCAGATCTTCGGCATGCCGGTTGACCACATGCCGCCCTGGGAAGCGGCTGAGCTGTCGGTAATCGCCGTACGAAAACTGAAGCAGGACGTCGGCATTCATCAGACGCTGTCCGATTTCGGCGTGACGGAAGACGCGCTGGATAGGATTGCGGAAGAAGCGATGACCTCGGGCAATGTCCCGGTCAATCCACGCAGGCCGACGCTTGAGGACTTGAAGCAAATTTGCCGCGAAGCCATGAAATGATGAAAGTCTTTGAATAATGGAAAGCAACGCGAATGGGGGATTGCATACCGTCATGGGCGAGTATCGGATGCTGGACTGGTTGGAAGAACAAGAACAAGCCGGCCGTAAATATGCCAATTTCATAAACGGTGAGTGGGTGGATAGCGCAACCGGACGTACCTCCCCGCTCTACGAGTCGGCGCGTCCCAACAGGAAGATCGGGGATTTTCCGGATTCGGGCGAGGAGGATGTGAACCGTGCCGTCCAAGCGGCGAATGAGGTCTTCCAATCCTGGCGCAATACGCCCGGCCCCGCAAGAGCCGGTGTTCTGTACCGGTTTGCGGATTTGCTGGAGCGAAACCGCGAAGAGCTGGCCTACATGCTGTCCGCCGAGCAGGGCAAGGTGCTTGCCGAGTCGCTGGGCGAGGTGCAGCGGGCGGCGAACGAGGCGCGCTTCGCAGCGGGCGAAGCCTTCCGTCTTGACGGACAAACGCTTCCAAGCGAGAACAATCAGATCCGCGCCGCGGTTATTCGTTGCCCGATCGGCGTCGTCGCTTGCATTGCGCCATGGAATTTCCCGATTGTGACACCCGTCCGCAAGGTTGCCCCTGCGCTGGCATACGGGTGTACGGTCGTCTTGAAGCCGGCGTCGGCAACCCCGTGGTCGTCGGTGCGGCTGATGGAAGTGCTGTCCGAAGCCGGACTGCCTAAAGGTGTTGTCAACCTGGTGCTGGGTTCAGGGAGCAGGGTAGGGGATCCGCTTGTCTCACATCCCCTTGTGAACGGGGTCAGCTTCACCGGCTCCACCGAGCTGGGCCTGCGCATCAACGGGATCGCCGCGGCACGGCTGGCCAAGACTCAATTGGAGCTGGGCGGCAAGAATGCCGCCCTGGTGCTTGATTACGACAATCTGGAAGGTGCGGCCGAGCAGATTGTAGCTGCCGCCTTCGCGTGCTCCGGTCAGCGCTGTACCGCGATCAGCAGGGTCATCGTTCAGAAGGATCTTGCCGATCGTCTGAATGGTCATATCATCGAGAGGATGAAGGCGATCAAGGTCGGCCCGGCATGGGCAGACGGCGCCGGCATGGGACCGCTCATCGACAAGAAGCAGTTTGAATCGGTCAAGGGCTACATCGATACGGGAAAACGCGAGGGCGCCGTGCTGGCCTATGGAGGGGAACGCCTGGACATGACAGGAGAGAACGGGGAATTGGGCGGCTGTTATTTGCAGCCCACGCTGTTTACCGGCGTCACGAGGGGAATGACCATCGCGAAGGAAGAAATTTTCGGACCGGTGTTATCGGTTCTGGAGGCGGCGGATTGGGAGGAAGCCGTTGAGCTGGCGAACGCCACGGAATACGGTCTTGCCGTGTCTATCTTCACCGATCGTCTTGAGCTTGCGGGAACGCTACCGGATCTGATCGATGTCGGGATGGTGCATATCAATCACGGCACCGCCAGTCAGGCGCATATGCCATTCGGCGGTGTGAAGCGCTCGGGTTTCGGCCCTTTCTCCATCGGGCATACGAACCAGGAGTTTTTCACAAACGTGAAAGCCGTTTATACGAAATCCAGATAGTCCATTGCCGGAAAGGTTCAACCATGCACATGGTGTCTGGTTGGCAAGGGACCTGGTTCGCACCTTTCTCGAAGCCCGATTCGGGACCGAGGAGCATAGACAGGTTATAACTTTGTAATGATTAAGCAATTATGGGAATGGTGAGAGCATGAACATTACAATCGTGGATGTAGCCAAAAAAGCCGGCGTCTCTAAAACAACCGTATCCCGCATCATTAACAATCAGTACGGGCATACGACCGAAGAGACGAGGCAGCGCGTACTTAACGTCATCAAGGAGCTTGATTATCGGCCGAACGCACTTGCCAAAGGCTTGAAATCCATGCAAACCAATGTGATCGGCATGGTGCTGTCCAATTTGAAGAACCCGTTCTGGTCATCGGTTCTGGAAGGCGTGGAGGATGCATGCCGCAGTCTCGGCTATCATCTGATGATCTGCAACTCCGATGAGGAGCCAAGCAAGGAGGAGCAGTACATCCGGGAGTTTCGGATGAGACAGGTGGACGGGATCGTCATTAATCCCACCGCCCGAAATCCCGGTTTCTTCCGGTCGCTGGTCGAGTCGCGCTATCCGCTTGTTGTTCTCAACCGCAGAATTCCTGGAATAGCCGTTAATAATGTCGTGATAAACAATATCCAGGGTGCCTCTATGGCGGTCAGGCATCTGCTGGATAACGGGAGAAAGAAAATCGCCGTATTTGCCTACCGCAATGAATATGTAAGCACCTGGCTTGAACGGATTGAAGGGTATCGGTTGGCGTTGCTTGATAATGGATTTGCGCCGGAAGATTATCGTATCGTGGAATCCGAACAGGAGAGCGGGAGAATCAAGGAAGCGGTAATCCGTTTTCTAAGGGAATATCCGGATACGGACGCCGTGTTCTCTACCAACAACATGGTTACACTGGAGGTCATGGACGGTATACGGGAGCTTAATTTGCGCATTCCGGATGACGTAGCCGTCGTCGGTTATGATGAAACGGTCTGGTCCAAGCACCTTAATCCGCCGCTGACGACCATTCAGCAGCCGGGTTATCGACTCGGGCGGATCGCTGCGGAGATGCTGATCAAGGCAATCAAGGCAAAGAAACCCGCAAAGCCCAAAACGGTGGTACTGGAGCCGGAACTAATTATCCGCGAATCTAGCGGCCGAGCACGTTCGGGAAAGACACTTTGAAGATGGTGTCGGTGTTCAAGAACATTGACCGAATGAAGTCCGCGTAAATCGCGGGCTTTTGTGCGCTTGGCAGCGCATCGACTAAGCGATAGCCACAGCAAATCATACAGCAGGCCGCTTAAAAAAGCGGCCTGACACCGGAATTGTAGTTAAGGTTACCGACTTCATTGAATCCATTGTCGAAGGACAAGAACATGTATCGTTAGCCGGGGCCGGTAAATCCGGCGATTATGCAATCCTCTGTATGTTTTAGTTTCAACTCTTTCGAATGGTGGCAGGGTGTGTGCCTTGGAATTGCCCAATGGGGCAGTATTTCCCCCCCTCGGCCGAGCTGAACCGTTATTCCCGGACGCTGCCAAGGCGAACAAGGCCGCAGCAGCTTTCAGAAAGCGAACCGTGGACGCCACGGGGCGGCATCCACAAAATCTAGTAGGAGGCTAGCCGTCTCGTCTGCCGCCATCGTCAAAAGACGCCGCCGGCTTCGATATTACCTTCTCCACACAGGCCGACTAACTATTTCACAAAATCCGTATTTTGTACATATGTATATGAGTGCCAAAATGGCCCCGCAGTTCTCAGATCACATGTCGAGTTGTCCAAAGACACAAATTAACCGAAACATGAAACACCCTCCTCCCCTATCCTGAATTCGATACTGTGTCCTTCCTGAATTGATTCACGATCGGACAGGTTGGACAATAGCTTTCATTCCCGGAAATTTTATAATAAAAGCAACAAGTTTTCCGAATACGCACAGGCGAATCGGACGCCGGAAGCTTGCATTTAGGGTTATAAAACTCGTTAAGCGGGTTTTTCTTTTCCCCAAACAAGACCGCAGGCGCATCGCCAATTAAATATTCGAAATCCTCTTGCATCCGAATTTTTTCTTGCCCCTCCGCCTCTGCTGCCATTCGCTTCTCATACAACGTGTACACATAGATGGCTGTGTTTTCCCACAAAACAGACCTCGAAATGCTGGCGGCCTTGGAAACGGAATGCCATATTTTCGCCATATGCCCGGCAAACATGTTATTTATCATTTGATCACGCCATTCATAGCGATTGCCGCTCTCCGGTTGTGTGATCGTACAATTACCCAGACGCAAATTCGGCATCCAAGAATCGTTGCGGTATAGGGATTCGACATGACAATTATCAATAGCCAAATCCAATCCTCTCTTATACATCGTCATCGCATATAAACCTGCAGAAACGAGCAGAAACGCATATCTCTTTGAAAATGAAGAAGCCGTTATTTTTCTGGAGGGAGAACGGTAAACGCTTGCCAACCGATCCAAATACACACCGCACTGTTGCTCATCCAACAAATCCCGGGAGGAAATGGAATGCCTTCGGTCAAGGGACTCTATTGTCGTCAATCGTAATTGGCCGGTCAAGTAATCCCATTCCTCTTGTTTAAGCGAGGATAGCATTGCATCGTTCATGGACTTTTCTACCCTTTCCATAGGGAATGAACAAAGGCGTTCCGAATAACGGATCCTTCGTGATTTGACAACGCATTTGAAAAACAGCCTGCACGGTTTCGGAAGTCATGATGTCTTCCGGTTTGCCCTGGTCATAAATCGTTTTATTCCGAACCGCCACAATGTGATCGGCATATCGGCAAGCCAGGTTCAAATCATGAAGGACCATTACAATGGTTCGCCGTTCTTTCCTGTTCAACTCAAACAGCAAATCCAGTATTTCAATTTGATGGGTCATGTCTAAATACGTGGTCGGTTCGTCTAATAGAAGGATGTCGCTGCCTTGAGCAAGGACCATGGCGATCCATGCTTTTTGCCGTTGTCCGCCGGATAGCGAATCTACCGGACGATCGGCGAGCGTTTCCATTCGTGTAGCTTCCAAAGCTTTGTTCACAATCATTTCATCCTCTTCCGACCACTGCCGAAGCAGACTTTGGTAAGGATATCGCCCTTGCTTTACCAATTGAAGTACTGTAAGCCCCTCCAGTGCAATGGCCCCCTGCGGGAGGACTGCCAGACGTCTGGCCACCTCTTTTGTGGACCATTCGATCATTTCCCGCCCATCCAGTATAACGGAACCCTGGGCAGGCTTTAGCAACCTTGCAAGTGTCCGGAGCAAAGCTGACTTGCCGCATCCGTTGCTTCCGATTAATACGGTGATTTTTCCTTGCTGGATGTGCAGGTTTAATCCATCTATAACGGTCGTCTTACCGTAAGTCAATGTTTATTCTTTTGTTTCGATCGCCTGCATGCTTCTTGATTCCTCTCTTGGTTGTATTATTTGTTCCGGTTTTTGTACAGCAAATAGATGAAAAACGGAGCGCCGATGCCTGCCGTAAATACACCGGCAGGAATATCAAGCGGAAGAAAGGCTGTTCTCGCAATGACATCTGCCGAGGAGACGATTAATCCGCCTATGATCGCTGTAACAGGGACCAAACCGGCGAACGAACGGCCTGCCAGTTTCCTCGAAATGTGGGGAGCAATCAAACCTACAAATCCGATTCCCCCCGCATAGGCAACGGCGGAGCCCGCCAAAGCCACGCTTATCAAAAGCAAACCAAAGCGTTGCAGTTGAACCCTCGCCCCCAGGCCGACGGCCACATCATCTCCCAACTCCTGTACATTAACGGCTCTGGAGAAAAACAAGGCAAGCGGGACAAAGACGAGTACCCACGACAACATGGCATTTACATTCTCCCAGTTTGCCCCATAAACGCTTCCCGTTAACCAAATGTAGGCCTGGCTGGCAAGGGCCGTGGAGCTGAGCACAATCATCATCGTCGTGAAGGCGCTCATTGTGGCAGCCACTCCAATGCCGACCAGCACTAGCCGAACAGGTGTCACACCTTTTTTCCAGGCTAAAACGTAAATAATAAGCGTAACCACTCCCGCCCCGATGATAGCCGCAAACGGGAGCCATTTTATGTTTAATGATCCCGAAAAATAGGTAATAAATACAACCGCCGCTACTGAGGCGCCACCCGTTATCCCAATAATATCCGGGGAAGCCAGCGGATTTCGGACAATCCCCTGCAGAATTAGCCCCGATACCCCGAGGGCCGCTCCCACAAGCAAAGAAAGAACCATCCGCGGCAGTCTAAGCGTATCGATAATAAATGTATATTCACCGGTTCCCATACCCAATAAATGTTTGATGACGGCCATAGGGTGAAGCCATGTGCTCCCTATCGATAAACCCGCTATAAATAACAGGAACGATAACAGTAATAAAGTTCCGAAAATAACAACTGTTTTCTTTTCGATAAGAAATGAAAACAAGCCCGATTTTATTCGCACTGAAATATATTTGCTCATCCCTTTGTAAACCCCTTGCGTGCAATATAGATAAAAAAGGGAGTTCCAATGAAAGCCGTCATCACTCCAATGGGCATTTCCTGAGGTATAATAACGAATCTTGCCGCTATATCAGCCAATAACAACAAGCTGGCGCCTAATAACGCACAATAGGGAACGATCCACCGATAATCAATACCTACAAGCGAACGCGCAATATGAGGAATGACAAGACCGATAAAACCGATCGAGCCGCCGACGGCAACGGCGCCTCCGGCTAGGACAATAACAACGATGGCCATTAGCGTTTTAATTAAAATCGTCCGTTGTCCCAGGCCTTTCGCTATATCTTCGCCGGATGCCAGAATTGTAACCGGATGACCCAAAAAAAACGCTAAAATCCCCGCCCCCGCCATGTAAGGCCAAATCGGCGCCAGCATATCCAGCGTCCTTCCCGCTACGGAGCCAGCCAACCAAAACAATACACCTTCCAAATTTTGCTCGTCAAGAACCAGCAGGCCTTGGGTAAACGAAACAAACAAAGCGGAAATGGCAGCTCCCGCCAGCACAATTTTGATGGGAGACAAGCCATCTCTTCCCAACGATCCCAGCACATAAACCAATACAGCCGCAACACCCGCTCCCAAAAAGGCAATCCACATATAATGGATTAAAGAAGTTACGGAAAAAAAGGTGGCTGCGAAAACGACAAAAAATATCGCGCCGGCATTGATCCCGAAAATACTTGGTGAGGCAAGCGGGTTTCGCGTTAACGCCTGCATGAACGCCCCCGCGATCGCTAGGCTGGCTCCGATCACCGCAGCCACCACTGACCGGGATATTCGTGTAGTTGTAACGATGACATGTTCCGTTGAAGATGGATCATATTGAAAAAATGCATCCACAGTCGTTTTAAAAGGGATTGGAGTCTGACCTAAACCAATGCTTAAAATAAAAGAGATGACAAAAAGACAAAAGCCAAGAATGAAACCTAAAATTTTTAAGGAAGTACGGGGAAATAAAGGTGTCATTTTCCACTTCTTCTTTCGTTATTTTGAAATAAAAGCAAGAATAGGAGGATTCGTACATCCTGCCTATTCTTCGCCCCGTTGTTTGCTTTATTATTTCGCCAATACGAAACGCTCATAAAGCTCATCCAGCATGTTGTTGGCGGAAATGATGCCCCCGCCGTTGTTCCAGGAAACTTCATTGACCATGAAAATTTTATTGTTTTTTACGGCATCGAGATTTTTCCATAATGGGTGACTCGTCCATTCCTCATACAATTTTTGAACGGCATCATCCCCCGTATCATCAAACTTAAAAATAAAGAAAACGTCGGCGTTCATGCTGGGAATGCCCTCTTTATCCGTCAATTTAAGAACCACTGTGCCCTTCTCCGCTTCTTTTTGTTGACTTTCAGGACGCACAAAACCGAGTTCATCCAAAATATCTCCGGCGTAACCCGTTATGTAAATACGGGCATGATCGGCTCTGAAGTTCAGTACGGATATTTCAACCGGCCACTCGGCACCCAGTTTTTCTTCAATTTTCCCTTTAAAATCGGCCACTCGATTCTCCCACTTCGAGAGGAGTTCACTCGCTTCCGTTTCTTTATTCATTGCCTTCCCCATTAACTGAACGGTCTCTTTAAACTTAAAGACCGTCTCATGGGTTACGGTTGGAGCGATTTGAGATAATTGATCATAAATTTTTTCATGCCGCAACTTGGAGGCGATAATTAAATCCGGCTTCAGCTTGGCGATTTCCTCCAAATTAGGCTGGGTTTCTTCCCCCACAATGGCGACACCTTCAAGGTCGTCTTTCATATAATTATAAACCGGCTGTTCCACCCAGGATTCAACCACGCCTACGGGCTTAACCCCTAAAGCCACAGCCACATCGGTAGCACCTTGATACAACGTAACAATTCTTTTCGGCGTACCCGTAATCTCTGTCTTGCCCATAGCATGTTCAATGACGCGGACATCTTGATTTTCAGAGGCCTGTTGCTTGTTATTCTGCTGATTACCTTCTTTCGGCTGTTCCCCACTCGCTTCTTGTGTCGGCTGAGTTTCTGCTCCCCCTTGTTCGTTAGCCCCGCAACCGACAATAACCAACATTAAAATCAGAATCGTTGCCAGCGGCGTAAACCATAATTTTCTTGCTCTCGACATGATGCTCCCTCTCCTTTTCCCGGCCAATCCAATTGATATTGATTCTCATTATTATTATTATACGAAAGGCGACATGAATGAACATGGACATTTAAGTCCACTATTTGGACGATTCCGGCATAAACAGCTGATGTGCTTTATCCAACAATAGATCATGTGAGAGAGAGGAGTAGCATGTATAGAGATGCCGGCTGTCGTACATACAATACACCGCCCGATTCCTGACTGCCTTTAAAGCACGCCATTGCTTGTTAGCGAATAGCGCGCTTGCTTCGTTTCGGATCGCGTGATCCATGTCCGCCGTGCCATCGTGCTTATAACTGGTTAACAGGATCCGATCCGCTTCAAACGCAAACAAATCCTCCAAGTATATCTCCTTGTAATGGGCAATTTCCTCCGCGCCTTTGGGAACGGCCAGTTGCAAATCGCCGTAAAGAACCGTCCCTATGTTGCGCTGGCCGTACACACACATTTTCCCGTCGCCGATTCCGACGATCAGGACGGTATCGTCTCCGATTTTTTGTTTGATTTGCTTTCGGATCGTTTCGGCTTTTCGTTCGTAATGCTCCAGCCAGTCGTTCGCTTCCTTTTCTTTGCCGACGATCTTGGCGACCGTCTGAAAATGAATTCGCCAGTTTTGGAAAAAAGGAAGCGTTACGGTCGGGGCGATATGATCGAACATTTTCTCCTTTGGAGATTTACCGAAATCGCGGGACTCGCACGTAACAATCAAGTCCGGTTTGACTGCCATCAACTTCTCCAAATCCGGCATCGAGTCGCCGACGGTAATCGTGTTACGGAACCGGGAGGTAACCGGGTAAGCGTTATTGATAATGGCGGCGTAAGGCTCGATGCCAAGCGCAATCAAATGGCCAGTCGGCAAATGTTTCAGCGAAGCGATTTTTTCCGAATATCTGATTTGTTTCACATAAGCCGTGGGCGAGCGGCCTGTCGTCGCCTTAAACTTGCGGCTAAAATAAAATTCATCGCTAAAGCCGACGCTGTGGGCGATCGAACGGAAAGAGTCGCCGGATTGCACCAACAATTGCCGGGCTTGGTTAATCCGGATTTCCGTCAAATATTCCATCGGACTTTTGCCGGTTTTTTTCCTGAACACGCGCGAGTAATAATCCGCACTCATCCCGGCCATTTCAGCAAGCTTCTCCCGGGTTACAGGAAATCGATAGTTCTGTTCCATATAATCGAGGGTAAGCGTAATCGCTTGGCTGTAATCCGGTTTCTGTTCATGAACGGCATTCTTGAATAACGCAACTAACAGTTCTTGAAACAGAATATTTGCCTCCATAGCATACAGACGAATGCCGCTGAGCTGCTTCTTCTTCATCTCATGAACCTTCTCGATAAGCGTATTGAAATGCATAACGGATAATTCATCCGGGCATTTCAACTCGGCAGGCGCGAAATGGCCTAGATCCGCAGCGGCCTGCAGAGCCTGAAAAGGTATATAATAATAATCCGCCGGATCGTCCGAATGAATAAGCAGCTTTACAGAAGCATTAGGCGATAAGATGAAAACCTTTTGCCGATGCAAGGGATAGCGGCGTCCATCTATGACGATATCTCCTTTGGCTTCCTTAAACAACAACATGGCGTACAAGGATGTCTCGTGGCGAAATAAAGATTGTCCCGAATGGGGATGCCTAATATCCTCCAATTTATATAGATAAGAAGCGAGTCGCTCTATGAGATTGTTAGTGTCCTTCATTGAGCCCAGCCTTTCTGCATCAAATGATAATTGTTCTCATTTATAATACCAAAATAGACACCATCAACTCAACGATTAGCATTCAGGCAGCCGAATGACTGGCCTACCGGCTCTTAATTTTCAGTATACAGTTATTCGATTAATTACAGCAAAGAAGCCTTTTTTTGATTCCGTAATAGAAAAAGGGCCTTCAGTATGCCCTTTTCTGTATACATTAATTTTGAAGTTTCTTGACAATTAGCTGATTGGTCTAAAGCTCCAGTATCAAGTACCGCAAAAGGTTCGGTAAGGACGCGTCGATGGCTCGGGCAGCGTGCAGTAATCTGCCTGTTGGGGGGCGAGCGCGTAAGGGCTCTTAAGAACATCAAGAAGCCGCTCCATCACGCTGTAGTCCCCTTGTTTCACCGCGGCTTCCAATGCCTCTTCTACCCGGTGGTTGCGAGGGATCACCGCGGGATTGCTGTTCCGCATCAACTGATGCGAGGAAGCTTCTGATTCCTGCTGCCTGCCTAGTCTCGCCTGCCACCGCTCATGCCACTGAGCATATTCCGCGGTGCCGAACAGGACCGTATCCTCCGGCTTATCAAAAGTTAATGCGCGGAACGTATTGGTGTAGTCCGCACGATACTTCTTCATCATACTGAGCAGGTCTTCAATAAGGGATTCATCCTGTGGCTCTTCGTTAAAGACCCCCAGTTTTGCCCTCACTCCCGCGAGCCAATTACGGTGATACAACTCGCTGAAATCTGATATCGCATCCTCTGCCAGTTCGACAGCCTGGTCCTCTTCGTCATGCAGCAGAGGCAGCAGGGTTTCAGCAAATCTCGCGAGATTCCACGCCGCAATACTCGGCTGATTGCCATAGGCATAGCGGCCATGAGTGTCAATGGAACTGAATACCGTTTCCGGGTCATAGTCATCCATGAAGGCACAAGGACCATAATCAATGGTTTCTCCGCTAAGGGCCATATTGTCGGTGTTCATCACCCCGTGAATAAAGCCGACGAGCTGCCATTTGGCAATCAGCACGGCCTGACGCTTGATCACTTCCTGCAGCAGGGAAAGATAGCGGTTCTCATCAGCGTCAACTTCCGGAAAATGTCTCTGCAAGGTGTAATCGGCCAGGGTCCGGAGCTCCTCAACCGTGCCCCATTGTGAAACGTATTGAAAAGTGCCGACGCGCAGATGACTGGCAGCCACGCGGGTGAGAATGGCGCCGGGTTGCTCGGTTTCGCGGATTATCGTCTCACCGGTTGTCACCACCGCCAGGCTGCGGGTTGTAGCAATACCAAGCGCATGCATGGCTTCGCTGATGATGTATTCGCGCAGCATCGGTCCAAGTGCCGCACGACCATCGCCTCGGCGGGAGTATGGCGTTCTGCCTGAACCTTTAAGCTGAATATCAACCCGCTCGCCTTGGGGAGTGAGCTGTTCGCCAAGCAGCAGAGCCCGGCCGTCCCCTAACATGGTAAAATGACCGAATTGATGCCCTGCATAAGCTTGAGCAAGAGGCAAAGCGCCTTCAGGAATCCGATTGCCCGCAAACACCGCTACGCCATCATTGCTTTGAAGCGATTCGGCGTTCAGCCCCAGGGATGTTGCCAACGGACGATTAAGGATGATCAACTTCGGTGAGCGTACCGGAGTTGGATTGAGCCTGGTAAAAACGGACTCCGGCAGGCGAGCATAACTGTTGTCGAAGTTCCATCCTGTTTCTATTGCTTTGTTCTCTGTCATTCGTATCTCCTTTATTTCTTTTGTCTTTTGGTGTCTTAGGTTTTTTCTGCACATTAAACGCATTAAACAAAAATCATAGGCATTATGATAGGTTCAGTTATCTATTTTCTACATCAACACAAGGCAGCCCCTTTAGGGTTTACTTCTGCCAATTTATTATACCCTTTCCACACTTCGTTGGCGCCCTTTTTGTACCCAACAATTCTTATCCCATAAATTAAAAAGCCGCATATTATGCGACTTTTAATGGGTCAATGTTTTTGACATCCGTCAATCCTCATCCATCCAGCATCATCTTTCACAGCGCGGCAAGCCACTCAAGGCTCCTTATCATATGTTCGATCAAGGCAGGAATGTCCTCAATCTGATCTTCGTTAATGCGCCGGTTGAACCGCAGCTCGATGACATCCCGCCATACGGCAGGCTCCTCGCCGTAAACGATACTCAACGTTTGGACGGGCGGCATTTCCGGCTGCCAAACCGAACGAACCGCCTGATCGATGCGGCGGCACTCCTCCGGCCAGTCGCGGACCTGCTTGTAGAATCGCACAAGAAGCGTACAGGCAGGTGTGCTGCCGGGTGTCTCCAGTATTTCGGCAGCCAGGTCGTCGAGCGACGATTCCAGTACGACCTCTCCCGTCACCGTTCCGCTGCCTGCCAGCATGAATTGAAGAGTGAACTTGCGGGACATCACCGCCATGTCCAGCAGATCCTCCCGGTTTGTGATCTGAATCTTCCCCTCGATGTTATCGAGATCGTACAGTTGATTCTCAAAGGCTATCTTCAAGTTTTCCAAAACTGTCGGATCGAACATATCGTCTCACCCACTCCTTCCGTCCGGTCGGCTCACTTCAACAGCATGCCCCGTCCAACGGCTTGGAAGTCTTTGGGGTGTAACAAGTACGGTTGCGGAATGCAATTTAGGAGAAGGTGGATGCCCAAGTACTGTTCCAACAAACTTTTGGAAAATCGCCGGAAAGCCTTAAATTTCCTAAGGCGCCTGATGTTAAAGATCTTGTTCGAAGCGTTGCAGCAAGCCGGTCAAATACGATCACCAAACGAAGGCTGCCGTTCGATTCGGCAGCCTTTGGTATTCAAGTATCGATTCGATTTATTCTGAATCCTTCGTATAAAAAGCATTCTCCTCCGGCCGACTATGGCCGTAAAGCCGTACATAGATTTGCTCAATCTCTTCGCCGGTCAGATCGCCCTGCTTCAGCAGATCCTCCGCTATGGCGTGGACGAAGCCGGCGTATTCGCGAACCAGCTTTTTTACTTGGAGCATCTGCTCCTTCAGCAGCACGTTGATTTTTGGCCGGAGAGCCTTTAATGCATCGGGACGAGAGCCCGACGCAAGCCAACACGGTTGGATTATTCTATGAAAAGTTAACCCCCTAAATGACTCATATCCAAAGCCGCGCGAGCTAATGTTGAGACTTCTGCTTTTGCCATGAAAAAATGTTACCTGGAAGGTTCCTCACATCAAGCAATGACGGAACCTAATCTTATAAAATAAAAAAATAACCACCGCCCGTAACGGGGTAATGGTTATTGTCATAACGAATGCAGGAATACATGGTTACTTTTGTTTGACCGGGTTGTATTTCATCGCTTGGTCCGTCTCATCCGAGCATGTCTCAATCCGGCTCACCTTGTCCCATAATTCGAGCGTCAATGCAACCAGCGCCCGCTGCTGTTCAATCGACATGCCTGTTTTTATTTCTTCTGCATAACCAAGATCTCTCTGCAAATCAACAAGCTTCTTTCGGCTCCACGTCATGCTACCAACTCCCGTTCGATTCGAGTTGATGATAGAGACTGATCGATCGTCGATTCGTAAGCAAGGCCAGCGTTACCTGGTAGATATATATGGCCGTATATCCAAAGCTATGCATAATAAGAATCGCGTCGATCAGCCACGCGAGCCCCTAACCGATGATGATTTTGCCTTCGGCATATTTGTAAAGTTCTTTATCCGGTTTCGGCGTTAAAGCGTAGGCCAGAGTAAGAGGACCCAATCTGCCAACAAACATCATCAGGGCAATGAGAATTTTACCGATCAGCGTTAGATCCGAGGTCAGGCCCATGCTGAGACCTACCGTGCCGAAGGCGGAAGTCACCTCGAACAAAATCATCAGAAAAGGGTGGTTTTCGGTTGTGGACAAAATCATCGCAACCAAAACAATCAGAAAAACGGCAAGTATGGATAGCGTAATCGCTTTAAGAATGCGGTCTTGGGCCAAGCGGTATCGGTAGATCGAAATGTTATCCTTTCCGCGCACCATGGCGATCATCGCGCCGATCAGTATCGTAAACGTCGTGGTTTTGATGCCGCCGCCCGTTGAACCGGGCGATGCGCCTATAAACATCAGAATGATGATGAAAAATTGCGTGGCCTGGCGAAGCGCGGCGATGTCCAATGTATTGGGACCGGCCGTTCGCGGGGCGACGGACTGGAAGAACGATGCCATAACCTTGCCCGCCCAATCGAGCGGTCCCAATGTTTCGACATTGGTAAACTCGAAAATAAAGATGACGACCGTACCGACCAGGAGCAGCGCAGCCGACATCGTGAGCACGACCTTGGAGTGAAGCGTCAATTTTCTTCGCTCCCGATAATCCACAACATCGGCAATGACGATAAACCCGATACCGCCCAAAATAATCAATCCCGTTACGACCAGATTAACAAGCGGATCGGTGGCGTAGCCGGTAAAGCTGCTGAACGGACCGGTGATGGGGCCGAACAGGTCGAACCCGGCATTGTTGAACATGGAGATGGCGTGCCAAACGCCGTAATAAATCGCCTGTCCGAGGGGCATGTCGAACGACCAGCGCACGGTCAGCAGCGTTGCTCCGGCCGCTTCGATCACAAGTGAATAAATCAATACCCTGCGGATCAGCCGCACGATTCCTTCCATGCTGTTCTGATTTAGCGCCTCTTGAAGGATCAAGCGTTCTTTAAACGAAATCCGTCTGCGGAAAACAAGCGCAATGAGGGTTCCCATCGTCATGAACCCGAGTCCGCCCACTTGTATGAGGCTGATAATGACGATTTCGCCGAAGGTGGACCAATGCGTGCCGGTATCCACCACGACCAACCCGGTGACGCAGGCTGCCGATGTGGCGGTAAATAGAGCGTCGATAAACGGTGTTCGTACCCCCTGCTCGGAAGAGATCGGCAGCGTCAGCAGAAAGGCGCCCAATAAAATGATGCAGGCAAATCCGAATGCGAGAATTTGCGGCGGAGTAAACCGGTGCAGCGGAAAATGGTTGGATTTGCTCACGATAGCTCTCTCCTCTGTTTGTCGCCGAATATAGGATTCCCATTTTAATTACACCCATTCCATCCATTACAAAAAGCCGCAGGAAAGCACGACTTCCCCGCGGCTTATTTTTCAAGCTGGACGATTATGCCAAGCTGCGATGATGAATTGAATCATACTCTTTTCAGAGCCTCCAGTAAAGCTATAACAATACCGAAAAACATATTTAAAAACTCATTCTTTAAGAAGTTAACGCTTACAATCGTCGCTTTCACCGTTTCCCTTCCTTTTTTTCGTCTTTTCTCCCGTTCCTGTTCCCACTTCATGACGGAAACGTACCAAAGGCGCCGTATTTTCAATTTTCGCGCGCCGATCGGCATGATCCGGGCGCCGCAGCTTGCCGCCGATCAGGCTCCTGCTTCGAACACCGGCCGATATGCCATCATATTTTATATGGTGAGCGAGAGAACGAATATGGAGATGATAAGATGAAATTATCCCTGGCTGCCCATGCCGAGAGCGGCCCCGCGATCGATATTTTAATTCCGGCCATCGAAAAGGATCTTGCCACGCTTCCCTATGTCATAGACGGTCTGCGAAAGCATGTGAAGCATCCGGTCGGCGATATTTACGTCGTCTCCCCCGGCAGCGAGCGCATACGGAGCCTCTGCAGGCGAAAAAGGTGCGTTTTCGTAAACGAAACCACGGTCCTCCCGATCACAAAGCGCGACATTCATTACCGCTCCCGAACCTGGGACCGTTCGGGCTGGCTGTACCAGCAGCTGCTTAAGCTGAGCGGCGATACGGTCTGCAGCCGGGATTTCCTGGTGGCGGACGCCGATACGGTGTTTATCCGTCCTCACCGCTTCCGCAGCAACGGCAAGACCATTTTTTATTCCCGCGCCTGGAGCCAGCCCGAATACTTCAACACTTACCGCAAACTTCTCGGCCGCAAGCGTACCTCTCCCCGTTCCCTGGTTGCCCACTATATGCTGTTCGAGAGGGCGAAGCTCAGGAAATTGAAACGCACGATTGAGGCACGGCACGGCATCCCCTGGTTCAAGGCGGTTATACGCGTTATCGACCGCACGAAGCAGTTCGGCTTCTCTGAATTCGAGACCTACGGGAACTTTGTATACGCGTTGAATCGCGCAGGCTATACCTTAAGGCCCGCTCTGAATAAAAGCTTGCCGACCGGCCCCCGCCGCTTATCCGCATCGAAAATAACCAAGCTCGCCAAGTCGTACCGCTCGATTTCGTTCCACAAGCGCAAAATCTATCGCCGAAGCGGCGGAAAGCCGTCAGACCGTTAAGGAGGAACGAGCTTGCACATCGTACTTTTGTCGGGGGGCGCGGGTAAAAGGCTGTGGCCTCTCTCCAACGGCGTTCGCACCAAAGCGTTCCTTAAGCTGCTTCCCGCGCCGGGCGGAGGCAAGGAGTCAATGCTTCAGCGGGTAATCCGGCAGCTGGAGCGCTCCGGCCAGCTTGCTTCGTCCTTGATCGTTACCCATCACAGCCAGCTTGATATTACGTTCAGCCAGATCGGCGAGCGGATTCCGGTCGTCAGCGAGCCCAGCCGGCGCGGAACGTTTAACGCGATTGCGCTCGCCTCGTCCTACCTTCGGGAGCGCATGCGGGTAGCGGAGGACGGCATCATTTGCGTTATGCCGGTCGACTTGTTTGCGGAGGACGATTTTTACGCGGTCATTAAACGGCTGCCGGCCGTACTCGCGCAATCGCAAGCGAAGCTGGCGTTGATCGGCGCCGATCCCTCCCATCCGTCCGACCAATACGGGTACATCGTGCCGCAGCCGGGCGGCCATACGGCCTATCGGGTCGTCGAGCGTTTTGCGGAAAAGCCCGATGAGCGGGAGGCACGCCGCTTGATTGCGCAGCGTGCGCTTTGGAACTGCGGCATTTTCACTTTCCGGCTGGGCTTTATGCTCGCCGCGCTGGAGCAGCGAAAGCTTCCAGCAAGCTATGGCGAATGGCTGGCGTTGTTCGATACGCAGCCCGATGCCAGCTTTGACCGGGAGGTTGTGGAACGGAGCACAAATGCGGTGGTCGTCCCTTACGGCGGGCCCTGGCATGATTTGGGCAGCTGGGAAACGCTGACGCAGCAGCTCGCCGATCGGGTCACCGGACCGGGTTCGCTGTCGGACGATACGACCGATACGCACATCGTCAACGAATTACCGGTTCCCGTGCATGTAATCGGCGGACAGGGTCTCGTCGTCGCGGCCAGTCCGGACGGTATTCTCGTCACGAGAAAAGGGTCAAGCAGCGAGATCAAGAAAGCGGTCCCGGATGCGGCGAGCGGCCAAGCCGGCAGATATGACGAAAAACAATGGGGTACCCGGACGGTCTACGACAGCAAGCGCGAGACGGGACAACCGGTGTCGCGGACGTCCAAAGTGGCGATGCTGCCGGGGATGGGAACGGTCTGTCACGAGCATGCCGGGACAAAAGAAATTGTGGTCGTGCTGGCGGGCCGCGGCGAGATCGAGATCGACGGCGCCCGGCGTCCGGTCGAAGCCGGGGAGACGGTTGAAATTCAGCCGGGCCTGAAGCACCGTGTGACTGCGGTAACCGCTTTAGAGTATATCGAGGTTCATGTAGACGTCCGCCCCGAAGAGCTTTCAAGCCTGTACGAAATGTGAAAACCGGGCATTCATCCAAGCATTTTGGCGGCATGTTAAATACACTGATTTTAGCTCATCAGAAGGAGGCATAAGTTCAATGAGTTGCGTACCCGGTTTCGGAGGCCTTACTTCCGCAGGCGTAATCCTGGTATTGTTCATTCTGCTCGTCATCGTATCCCGCGCGTTCATCTGGTAATAAAATCCAAAAAACAGGAACGGCTGCCGAAGGCAGCCGTTCCTGTTTTCCCAAGCGTTTCTCTTGCGGCAAGCGCCGCTCCGCGCGATGCGCTAAAGCACGTCCTCCGTCTCGATCGCGTTACCCCGAATGAGTTCAAGCGCGGTCCGCATTTTATCGATATAAGCAGGATCGCCGCCGGAACACATGAACCGGACGTTTCCGCCGCCTTTGGCGTCGCCCGCAATCCCGAAACGGTGCAGCAGCGCGGCGAGCCGTTTCACCGTTCCCGCGTTGCCGTCTACGATGCGGATGTGCGGCGGCAGCATGCCGCGAAGTGTATCCGTGTAGAACGGATAATGGGTGCAGCCTAGCACGACGATGCCGTAATCGTCCAGATCAAAGGGAGACAGCTTCGCCCGGAAATAATCTTCCATAATGCGTTTGTCGAATTGCAGGTCTTCACAGTAGCGGACGAGTTCCGGCATCGGCAGCGAATCCACGATACCCCGGTCGTCCACGCGGGATACGAGCGCATAATATTTAGGCAGCTGCAGGGTTAGGGGCGTGGCGAATACCAGCACTCTTTTGCCCGTGGCCCGGTTCATCTCCACAGCCGGCTTGACGGCCGGCTCCATCCCGACCACCGGAATGGAATAAAGCGTCCGCAGCTCCTCCACGGCGATGCTCGTGGCCGTGTTGCATGCGACGACAAGCGCGTCGATGCCTTCGCCCATCATCGCTTCAATGCTCTCGAGGACGAACGCTTTGACGTCTTCCTCCGATTTGGTGCCGTAAGGGACATGGAGTGTGTCCGCCATATACAAATAATTCTGGGCCGGGAGGCGCCGGAACGATTCCGCCAGCACCGACAGCCCCCCGATCCCCGAATCAAAAAAACCGATTGTCATAGGTTATCGATTCCTAACGTTTGGAGTGTTGAGTATGATGAAGAGAATTATATCATAGAGTGCTGTCCGCTGTTAATCCAAACCGCTCCCGGCCGCCTGCTCCTTGGTGACGGCCCCTTTGTCGACAAGCCGGTCCAGAACGGTCCGATCCGTTCCTTTAATCCGCATGCGAAGCATCGTGTGTAAAACTTCCACCATGTCCCCGCGGGTGAAGACCGCCGCCGGAGCGCCGAGACGAGCCGCCGCATCCTCTCTAAGCAGGCCCGATGCGACGGCAAGCTGCGCGGCGCTGGCGGGCTGGGCGGCCGGGTAACCGATGGAGCGCAGCATGATGGCTATGAACTCTCTTCCCGTAATCGTTCTTGCGGGCGCGAATACCGACGGGGACACCCCTTTCAGATACCCTTTGCTTGCCGCGTAAGCGATAGGGCCGGAGGCCCAATGGATGTCCTTCACATCCCGGAACGGGGACTTCGGAGCAGCGGCCTCGCCCTCATTATAATCGCCCGTTATGCGCGTGAGGACAACCGCCGCTTCCGCGCGGGTCAGCGTTTTGTCCAGCTCCCTGCCCTTATTCGTGCCTTTGAACAAGCCGAGAGCTTCGAGCGTTCCCGCCTTGGCATTCGGCGGAACGGATGAACCGGTCTCGAAATAGGCTTTGTAAACCCGGCCCGCCGATCGCGTGACATCGACCTTCAGCTTGAGCGCCGGGGACGTTGCCAGCACCTGGATCCGGGAGTCCGATGCAACCGGCTTATAACCCGGTATGTTCACTACAAGCGTAACGCTTTGCTGCTTCTGGGTCGGATCGGACACGCCCACCTCGAGCTTGCCGTTCCGTTCCTGCAGCGTAGCCGACAGCGGCTGCTCGGCGCGGAGCGTTCCGGCCGTACCCGGCTTCCAGAAGTTGGCCGCGGTTATGCCGAGCGTCAGCTCCTGCACCGCGTGAACCGCGTCGTTCTGCGCCACGATACGCACGTCCGGCTTCGCCGAATAGGCCGCCGTCTCCGCCGACGTCTTGTTCGGCAGCAGCACATAAGCATAGGCGGCTTCCCTCGGCCGCGAACCATGATCGAACCACATGGTCATATAGTTGCGGGTCAGCGCCTGCTTCGATCCGGATGCGCCCACCGCAGCCCAGCTTCCGGTACGCGCCTCGCGAAGCAAGGAGACGTTCGCCGCGGGCTTGGGGAACGTGTAGCCGATGCCCGCGCCGCCGTCCGGGCCGGCCAGATGCGCCCACCGGACGGCGGACGGCTTTGCGCTCCAGTTGCTGCGGGCAGGCTGGATTTGCCCGTTCACGGTAAGTGCCTCATTGCCTGCCGCGGAGAGCTTTCGGTTCTCTATGATCGTCTCATAGCTGCCGGGCACGTCGGCGGTGATGCCGCTTCCCATCGCCACGACCTCTTCGTCGAACATAAACCACGATTTGTTGCCGGACAATCCGCTTCCCTCATAACGGAACCGCATGCCCGCGCTTCCGTACGCGCTCGCGACGGAGGATCCTCCGACCCAGCTGGCGCCGCCTTTGCCGGATGGCTTGGGAAGCCCGTCGCTCGTCGTGCCCGGCAGCCGGTACGGGTCGACCGTCGGCCAGAAGCCGTCTACGAACTGGTTGACGTCGCCGTTGATCAAATAGGTCATGCCGCTGCCGGTGAACCAGCCTTTGGTGTTCTCGCCGTTCATCGTCTCATAATTGCTGATCCGGTCCGAATACATGCTTATGCCGAATTTATAATCCCTCCTGCTGTGCATGACCCGGTCCATCGATGAGAACGTCATATGGCTGTTCCGGTCGCCGGCGGGCGCAATATTCGGATCGCCGAGCAGCTGCTTCACCAATTGGATGCCCTTGACATTCAGCCCGTAGTACGGATTTTTCAGGACGGGATTTTTCCCGTACCAATACTTCAGCCTGCCCTTCATCTCGGCCGCCTGGCCTGTGGGCAGCAGGTGCGAAATGCGCAGAAAAGCGTTCATGGCTTGCCGGCCGCTCGAAAGCGCGTCGGAATTTTGCCGGGTGATCGCCCTGCCCCTTACCATGTCGGCGATCGCGCCGTCATACATGAGCGGCTCGAAGGAAAGCCGGAACAGGTTGTACATCGCCTCTGCCTGCGAGGTCTTTACTTCCCAGCTGCTGCCGTCGAGCAGCAGCATCAGATTGGCCAGGCTGTCGATAAGGACGACGCCGTAGCTTCCCGTATACGGGACGGTGCCGTGATCGATATACGAACCGTCTCCGTAAAAGCCGTTGCCGGCGGCGGTCGGCGCGAAGAGGGCGGGAAGTGCCCGGCCGGCCTGCGAAACGCGGTCGCCGTTCTTTATGATCGCGCCGTGCAGGGCGGCGATCAATGCCTTGTCGGCAAGATTGGCGCCGCTTTCCTTCGTTCCCCAGCCGTTGTTGCGGATGGACGGGTCCGGTATCATCGCGTATAAGGCTTTGCTGTACCGGTCGATCAGGTCCTGCTGCAATACGCCTTGCATGAGCACCAGAATGTCCACGATCTCCGCCGGAGCGCCGATCTCCCATTCCCACCAATTGCCGTACCTGACCGACCGCTCATTGTACCGATTGTCGTACATCCATTTCATGGCCGCCGCAATATCTTTGCCGAGCGCCTGATTTTTATATAAAACGGAACCTTTCGTCGCATAAGCGAGGGCGAGGAGTTTGATTCGCGCGTACTGCTGCGTAATAGGAGAGGGGTTGGACAAACTGCCGAGATCATTCCATAAGCCGTTCGGGCTCTGCAGGTCGAGCGTAACCCAATATCCGGTTCCGCCAGGACGGCCGACTTTCGCAATACGGGCCAGATAGGCGGCGATATCCTTATCGTTAGGATCGTAATTTCCGGCGCCCGTCAAAAGCTCCAGCCATATGCCGCGCATTCGGTCGAACTGGTCCGCGTCAGCGGCATGGCTTTTGCCCGGCGCCCCGATCGTAAGCAGCGACACAACCAGCAGAACGGCTAAATAATTTACCCGACTGCCGGTATATTGAAATCTTTTCAACGTAAATGCTCACCTCGTCCTCATCGTTAGCGGAGGCATATTTTAACATCCCCACTGCGTTTGGACGAATCATACCCTATTGTTGGCGCATTAAACAGCAAAATTTTTTTAATTTTTCGCGAACGCAAAACCGGCAGCGGTTGAGCGATTCCGCTCGTGATCCCTTCGCTCGCCGCGCTGTAAGTCAATCCCGGATCGAACCCTGTTTCCTTGCATTTCATGCCTGCCGGTTTATAGTAAAAGGGACTCGCAAAGAGTCCCCTTTCAGCCGCTTTTCCCGCATGTGCCGAACTATCGTTCCCCCGTTGCCTCGTCGCCAGCCAAACGAAGCACTTTTACTTTGCCGATCCGTTTCTCCTCCACAACCTCCACCTTGAACACGAACCCTTCCGATTCGATCGCCGGCTGCTCGCCTTCGGAAGGGATTCTTCCCAATTGGCCGATAATAAATCCGCTCAACGTATCGTAATCTTCGACGGGAAGCGCGATGTCGAGCAGTTCCTTCACCTCGCGCAAGCTGACGATGCCGTTAATCATGAACGTATTTTCGCCCAGGATCTCGATTTCCTTCTCTTCCTCATCGTGTTCGTCGAAAATGTTCCCGACGATTTCCTCGATCAAATCCTCGATCGTGACGATGCCGGCCATGCCGCCGTACTCGTCGATGGCGACGGCCAAATGGACCTTGTTCTTTTGGAGATCCTTCAGCAATTCGTCCGTTCGCTTGGACGCGGGCACGAAATACGGCGCGCGCATGATCGCGTTCAGATCGAACGCCTCGGCCGCCCCCGAATCGATGTATTGAATCAGATCCTTGACGTGCAGGATGCCGACCACATTGTCGATTTCCCCTTCATATACGGGCAGACGCGTGAATTTCTCCACCTGCACGAGATTGACCAGCTCCGGCAGCGGCAGGTCGTGCGGGATGCAAACCACATTCGTTCGATGCGTAAAAATATCGGATACCGTCTTGTTGTCGAACTCGAATATGTTGTTGATCATCATTTTCTCGGTTTCCTGGATGGCGCCGCTTTCTTTGCCGACATCCACCATCATCCGGATTTCTTCTTCGGTGACCTGCTCCTTGTTGGCATTCGGGTCGACCCCGAACATACGGACAAGCAAATTGGTCGACAGGGTCAGCAATTTGACGAACGGCGCGGAAGCCTTCAGCAGCAGCGTCAGCGGCGACGCCGCAAACATGGAGATCGATTCGGCCTTCTGCATCGCCAGCCGTTTGGGCACCAGCTCGCCCAGCACCAGAGTGAAATAGGAAAGGACCAGGGTAATGAAAATCAGCGAGACCGTCTCCAAAATGCCCTCATTCAGCGAAACGCCGGCATCGATCAGAAATTGCGCCAGACGGCCGGAAAACCTGTCGCCGGCGAAGGCGCTCGCCAGAAAGCCGGCAAGGGTGATGCCGATCTGAATCGTCGCCAGAAAACGGCTCGGCTCGCTGAGCAGGTTATAGAGAAGCTTTGCTTTCTTGTGGCCCGACTCGGCCATCGTTTTGATTTTGTTGTCGTTAAGCGAAATCAAGGCAATTTCGGAAGCGGCAAAAAAGGCGTTTAATACGATAAGTAAGAGTAAAACTAATAGTTCTATGTACAAGTTACGATCACCCTCCATCAAGCTTCATCAATTCAAGCCATGACCGCTTCAATAAACACCGTCGTTTGCTTCGCCAGGTCCACTTCGGTAATCTCAAGCTCGTTATCGCTCGTTCTTGCGACGCGGACGACCGGCCGCCCCGGAAGGCCGCGGTGCTGGCGCACGACTACACCCGTCTCCTTCGTCGATAGGCGGACGGCGGTTCCGTTCGGATATACGGAAATGATACGCGTGAATTCGACAAGCGTTTCATGGTCGAGCTCCTGGCCGGACATCGCCATCAGTTTCTCGCAGGCGTCGTGCGGGAGCAACCCTTTGTCGTTAAGCGGATTAATCAGGTTATCGTACATATTGGCGACGGCGACGATCTTGGCGAACATATGGATCGTGTCCCCGGTCAGCCCGCGCGGAAGCCCTGCGCCGTCGATGCGTTCGTGATGCTGCAAAGCGATATGCGCGGTCAACAGGCTGAATTCGCGCTTGGCCTTCAGGATCTCATAGCCGCGCCACGTATGATGGCGTTTCAAGTCCTTGGAGGGCTCCTCGACGGCCGCTTGGCCGGTCTTGCCCACATCGTGCAGAAGCGCGCCGATGGACAAATCCTTCAATTGCATGTAATTCATGCCCATGTTGATGCCGATGAGCGTGGAGATAAGGCACACGTTCATCGCATGCACGTATTGTGCATTATCCGCCGTACGGATATCCGTCAATTGGACGAGCAGCTCTTTATTGCTCATGACATCCTCAAGGATGCGGCTCACGCTGACGCCGATATTTCTGGTGCTCCATTCCTTGCCGGAACGGATCGCCTCGAAAGCGTCATTCATCTCGCGCATAACCGCCTGTTTGGTGGCGTCGCTCAGCATATCCTCCGTGTCGACGTCGTTATAGGCCGCATCCTGGATATACAGCATCGTAACGCCGATGCGATTAAGCGTGTTAATCATATATACCGTTAATTGTACGCCGGCGGACAAAAGCGGCGTTCCGCCGCCGGAATAAATCGTTTTGCCGAGAAACTGTCCCGGCTCCACACTGTCTATACTCACATATTTCATGCAACGTCTCCCGTATCAGCTCTCTGGATGTGGTGCTCCTATAGTCATTATCGGCAAACGCAAGCATACCGTTAAGCGGCCCGGCGCCATGTTCACTCCACGTCAAAATCAAAGTAACGGTCTGGAAACGGCTCATTCTCGAGCGTATAGTGCCACCACCATTCTTTACGGTAAGGAGTGAAGCCTTGTTTGGCCATGGCGTTCTTGAGCAGATTGCGATTGGCGGTTTGCTTCGCCGCAATCAGCTTAGTTCCATGATGCGAAATCGGGCCGAAAAAGTCAAACGCGCCGCCCATATCGACCGGCTTGCCGGTTTTGCTCTCGATCAGCGTCAAATCGACCGTGCTTCCTCTCGAATGTCCCGGCCGCCTTGGTCGGACGGTAAGCGTCCAGGATCAAAAGCCTGTTGGCTATTATTTCATGAATCTGGGGAAAAGCCGGATGATCCGCTGGGCGTAGGCGTCAAGGTGTTCATCGGCTTTATCCAGCTTGATGTATCCGTTCTTGACCGCTTCAAGGGCCCAGGCCGGTATTTTCCTGCCCTCGATCATGTGGTAAAAAAGACGGTAGGCCCAAACCAGATGCTCCCACCGGTTATCGTTGCCCTCCAGAACGTATTCGGACACGTCGAGCACCTTGCCCCGTCCGTTCTGCAGGATGACGTTCTTCAGATGGATGTCGCGCGGGTTCAAGCCGCGGGCGCGCACCAGCTTTCGCGCTTCTTCCACGTCAAGGATGGCCTGCTCCGGAATCGGAATGCCCTGCAGCAGACAATCGTACAGCGTGATGCCGGGCTCAAGGCTCAGTACCAAATAGTTGCGGCCGGCTCCGTAATAACGGGGGAAAAAAGGGATACCGGCAAGCCGCTCGTAGACGCCGCCTTCAATCTCTTTCTTCTCCAGCGCAATATCCGAATATAGCTTGAAAGCGCAGCCCGGCGCGCGGTCGCTGGTGAATACCGCCGCATCCGTTCCGACTCCGATGCAGCGGACGCCATCCGTCATGCCGTTAATGAGGACCGGTTCATTCTTTTCACTCCCGGTCACCTGGATCAAACTCAGCGCCTCTTCGGCCCGGGTCCATTGCGAGCTCATACTTGAACATCCCCCTTCCAGCCGGCTGTATGGCTTATGCATGTAATAGTATAGCAAAAATTTCCGATAAATTTGATCCCTCCGAAGCGAATGTCATACGCATCTTATTAATATATTCGCGGCTTGCGCCCCATATCCTGTTCGACTCGAAACGCGGGTCGGTTCGGCGCAATGAAAAAAGCTATGGAGACGTATATCCCCATAGCGGATCATTTTCCGGGCGGCTCGCTTACGGCCTGATGAACATCTGCGTCCAGTAATGCCGTTCGCTGCCGCCCGATACGTAGCTATAGCTTTCGATAATCGCTTTTCATAATCATTTTGACAAGCGCGGGCCATCTCGGGTTGACAGGCGTATATTTCTTGCCTACCTTCTCAATCGTCGAATACCCTTTTCCGACGTAATTTTTCGATATAAGTTGTCCGAACTTTCGGACGCTGTCTTCTTTCGTCTCGAAGGAGAGCGGTCCGTTCCTGGCCATCAATCCGAACAGGTTGTTTTTGCTGCGGGCCAATCGGCTCTTGCCGTTGCCGCTTTCAAGCTTCATGACCGCGATAGTGAAGTAAGCGTTGACGCCGTACTCGCCTTCGATTTCCAGGATCGCTTGCTCCAGGCCCTGCCCGGCAAGCGCGGTTCCCGCGAACAGCTCGGCAATGTGCCGTTCCGTCAGTCCCGATTTGGACTTTACGGTGGACGTCGGCTTTGCGATTTTTCCCAGCTTATGTATAACGACGGCAGGTTTCGGTTTCACCGCTTTTATCGGCGCGGCCGGCGCTCTTGCGGATAATACGGTTACGCGCGCCGCATCCTTGCCGTTTGCGCTTAGCGGCTGCACATAGTCTCCATTAACATATCCCTCGCCCTCCAGCTTCAGCCACCCATTGCCGGCAGTCCCGGCGACCTCCAGGATTGTGCCTTGCTCGACCACCTTGATAATGTCGGAGTTCGCATTCGCCTGGGACCGCACATTAAGATAAAAGGCCGTTACCGCATACGGCTTGAAGGAGGCCGACGGCGGGTCTGCCTGAGCATTCAGTACTTTGACGACGGATTGTTCGCTGCTTGCAGCCGTAACGGCCGACAGGGCGGCTACCTCAAGAGGCTCAACTTGTTTTTTCAACACCGCCGCGGCTTGCGCGGGTTGGGGCGCCGTCTTGTCCAGCGCTTGCGCTTGCCCTGCGAACGATGACAACCGTGGGACGGATTCTTTCGTGTACGGCTCGCTTTTCGTGGCTTCAGCAAGGATGCCCGCCGTCACGATCACGATCAAGGTCACGCTCAAAACGTAAACGAACAACAAAGACCGATTCATATTATTACGCAAAATAATCACCTCTTATCGATCAGTTTTTGGACTCGTTTCATTCCGCCGCGCGACGCGGCCGCCGCAGATACATAGATTGTACATAGAAGCGGAGGAAAAGCTTGTCAAACCGTCGGTAACTTTTAGCGGTTAATTTGTCAAACGGCAAGTGCAACTTGTCAAATCGAGGGCGCCGGGTACGAAAGCGGCGCCCCGCGATTTGCGGGAAAAGTCGAACTTGAGACAACGCTGTTATTTACATAATAATAGTTCTGTCATGTTTAAGCGTCGTCGCCGAGCGATGCGCATGCCAAAAAACCGTCCGGATCGCCGGACGGCCGTCAGCTTGTGTATTCGATTTTGACCGCCTTATTTTCCCCGCGCTCTTACCCTGCCTACAACAAAGTACTTCAACGCCGCCACTACGGCCGTATCGACGATCGTCGCCGTCAGCGCCACTCCGAGCCAATCATCGGTGCCGAGTGCCGAATAGAGAAAACCGTGAAAGACGAAAAGCGCGACTAGCAGCCACAGAATATGAACCCTCGCGATCCAATCCAGCATGGTACATCCGTCCTTTCCGAGGCGGCCGTTGTTTCACGCTGCCCAGTATGGATATAAGGATGCACAACCGCCGCGGCAAACATACGCCATCGTACGATTAGGTTATTTGCACCGTTCTTATAATGCGGAGGGAAATGACGGTCGTGCTCATCGGATTCTTCGGTTTGAAGGTCATGGTCGTGAGATCGGACAACTCCATTTCCAGCCCCCATTGCCTGAATGCCCCGATAAAATCCCCGATTGTGGGCCGTTTGCCGGGCTCGCACGTAATTCTGATTTCCTTGTTCGACTGGCCGTATTTGTCTATATATTCAACGACGGATTGATACACGTTCGTCACGGGATAATCGCCACCTTTGGTAAAAAAGTCTCACATATACGTCGATAGGCCTACATCTGCTGCGCACATTATAACACTCCCGTTCCTTCAAAAATGTAACCGCCGTTACAAAATGAAAAATGATTACTCGAGATGCGCCCGTTCCATTATCGTATTTAAAGTGCGTACCAGGTTCGAGCCAAGCTCGGGATGCACGAATGGCTCCCGGTTGCGAAAATAATGCGGATGTCCGCCAAGCACCGTAATGGTGCCGATGTGTCCCGGAGCATATTTGAGCTTGTTCCAGGACCAAAGCCCGAGCCGGTTCCTGCTCCATCCCCCCCAGCTGCCGAGCCGGGTGATCGGATCCTTCACCTTTCCCTTCTCGTCGACCGCAATATAATAGCTGACCTTGTCGCGATAATCGGGCTGGATCGTCACCCTCGGCGACCCGACCTGAATGACCCGGAAATCCGGGATGACATCCTCCCGGTGCAGCATGGCCGCAGCCCGGTAAGCCGCAACTCCGCCCCCGCTGTGTCCGATAAACAGCACCGGCCTCCCGACGGACAGCCGCATAACCTGCTGGGCGGCCGCTCTGCCGCCGAATTGGCCTGCTCCCCGGAGGCGGGAAAGATCGCCCCGGACCTCAAGCAGCTGGCGGTAAAGCTTCTGCGTATGATCGCCGTAAGGGAACAGCTCGCGAATAACCGGCTGTCGTCCGCTTTGTCCGAACCGCTGCTCGAGCTCCCTCTTGCAATCGCTGAAAATACCGGGCGTCGATCCGACGCCGGCTAACAAATAAATGTCCCATCCCATCGCCGCTTCCGCCTTCGTCATCCCTATCCCTGCCTTATCGTCCGACTCATAACGGCTCAGCCGCTATCCGTTAGTATGGGGCGCCTGTCCGGCGTTCATTCCCTTTTTACCAACATCCCGCCCGCGATAAGCAATGCCGAACGCAAAACAAACAACCCTGCTGCTTTATAATAAGCAAGGTTGTTTGTTTTGGTGAAAACGTTTCCCTGAATGGTTGTTCGAACATCCGTTCGGATAACGCGAGCGGCGCCGAACTGCCGATCGATCGGGGAAGTTGCTCGTTTTCGCACCAAATCCGCGCCTTGCGCGATAAGCTTAACGCAACGAAAAAGCTCTTGTTCCGCTCAAACGGAAACAAGAGCTTTTTCAATATGCCGCATCCGGGTCGGTTCCCTTCGTTTCCTTCCCCAGCATCCATACGGCCGCCGCGCCGATCACGATGGCCGCAAAAAAGACGAAAAAGATCGCGGTCACCGGCGTCTGCCAGGAAACAAGCATCCCTACGAGAAGGGGCCCCAGTACGCCGCCGAGGCGACCGAAGGAAGCGGCCAGGCCGACGCCGGTCGAACGAACGGCCGTCGGATACAGCTCAGGCGTATACGCATACATGACGCCCCAAGCGCCGAGATTGAAGAATGATAAGCAGATCCCGGCCGCAATCAGCAAGCCTTCCGATTCGGCGAGGCCGAACCATGCGGCGCTGACCGCGGTCAGCAGCAAATAAGCGATCAGCACCAGCTTGCGGCCGAATTTTTCGATCAGATAAGCGGCCGAGAAATACCCGGGAAGCTGCGCGAACGTCATGATGAGCACGTATTGAAAGCTTTTGACAAGGTCGAAGCCCTTCAGCAGCATGACCGAAGGCAGCCATAGAAACATACCGTAATAAGAAAATACGACCATGAACCATAAAATCCACAACATAACGGTCGAACCGGCGAGCCTGCCCGACCAGACCGCGGCCACGCGTCGAACGAACGGAAGCTTTCGTTCACGCTGCGCCGTATAGCGCGGCGAATCATGGATAGCCCGTCTGAGATACAGTGCATAGAAAGCCGGAAGAGCCCCGATCGCGAAGGCGATGCGCCAGCCGTATTCGGGAATGATGAAAAAGGCGATGAGAGCCGCCAGAATCCAGCCCCCCGCCCAGAAGCTTTCGAGAAGCACGACCGCCCGTCCCCTCTCCGCCGCCGGCACCGATTCGGACACCAGCGTCGAAGCGACCGGAAGTTCTCCGCCAAGGCCGAATCCGGCGACGAACCGCAGCAGGCAAAGAACGGCAAAGCCCGTCGCCAAAGCGGACAATCCGCTTGCGACCGAGAAAATGACGAGCGTCCACAGCAATATTGCCCGGCGCCCGTACCGGTCCGCCAGCGAGCCGGCAACCGCAGCGCCGGCGGCCATTCCGATTGAATTAACCGCATTAAGCAATCCGATCTGCCGAGGCCCCAAATCCCATTCGACCGCCAGCGCGGCGACGATGAACGAGAGCAAGCCGATGTCCATCGCGTCGAACAGCCAGCTAAGGCCGGCGCTCAGCATCAGCTTTCGCCGACCCGGATTATGTGCCGCAATTGCCGCTTCTTTCATGCCAAGGACCCCTTTTCCGCGTATAGTATCCGTCATCGCGGCATAAGTCATGCATAGCCGCTGGGAACACCGGCGCGAAAGGTGCCCTTCTTTTCTTTTACACGCTTAAACGCTGCTGAAGCAAAGCCGCGAGTTCTTCCGGCTTATCCCATACGATCGGCCGGATCAGCTCCGACCGGACGCGCATGACATCGGATTCGTCCCGCTTGATCGACCAGATGACCGGTATTTGCAGGCCCAGCGCATAGCCGGCCGCGAAATAAACCTCGGGCGCATGCTCGGACAAATCGGCGATCAACAGCTTGCTTTCCGCAATATCGCGGTAGTCGTCGGGCACGGAATCCGGCGAGAGGCTGCCGGAGTGTATACGGGCCGCATAGCCGCATTGGGCGATGGAAGGTATGATCCGCTCTTCCCATTCGTTCCGTCTCTCCTCGTTATCGGGGACCAGAATGAGGCAAGACTTGGCGCGCCTTCCTTCGGCCGTCGCCACCGCTTCCATCCAGCCCGTCTTCGTCAGCTTGAAGGTGGAGCCGGAGCGCTCGAGCATTTCCCGTTCCTTCAGCATTTCGATAATGTAGATCAATTCCTGCAGATTCATCGAATAGGTCAAATTGTAGCTGACGGCAAGCGGATGAATGACGACCGGCTCGTAAGCCGCGCTGCTGCGGCGGTGCAAATATTGCAGAAGCCGGTTTGCTTTCTCGTCGATCGTGGCCGGAATGCGCGAAGAATGCTCGAGCGTATCGATGTCCTCAGCCGCGAGCCGGACCGTTTCGCCGCAATCGGTCAGCTCCCGGATGTAGGCGGAGAACAGCGGATTCAACCGGCGTTTCGAGGCCAGCGGAAGCGTGCAGTACGTCTCATAACTGTCGCTCCGCAATCCGTAACGTCCGACCGGGGAACAATAACAGCCGATGTACCAGTCATAGCCCTCCTTCGTTTCGATCGGCACGATTTGATCGCAGAATAAACAACGTTTCGTATCCATTTCGTTATCATCACCTCTTCTCATATCTTCGCATAGAAGAGCGCGCAATAGGGCGGTCGTCCCATTAAGATTCTCTCATGACGGGAATAGCAGCCGGAATCGCTTGTGTTCCCCGCATGCCCTGCCGCCGATTATGGATAGCCGCGTGCCCTGCCGGATATGCTATTCACCAGAAAAGGAGGTTTGCTCCATGCCTTATGACAAGCTTGATGTCGAAACCGACGGAGATTCCAATACCGCCTATGAAGATTTGGAGGCTCACGAGCGCATAAGCTTTTTTGCGAAAGAGCCGGCGGAGGACGAGAATCGAGAGGCCAACCTGCAAACCCCGCCGGAATGAGCAAAGGGACTGTTCCGCGTCGCGCTTTTGCCGACGCCGGAACAGTCCCTTTCTTTTTTACGCGACGACGATACTCAATTTGAACGGCTCGCAGCCTCGTCCCGATTGTCCGTCCGATTGCGGCGCAAGGCAGGCCATTGCAGATAGGTTCCGGCACGCCAAATCCACTCGAACGGTCCCATGCGAAAACGGCGGAGCCACAGCGTGCTCCAAGCGGTTTGGATGAGCAGCAGCACGACGGCATAGGCGAGATTCGCCCACAACGGCCACTCATTGGCTTGCCGCCACACCACGTACACCAAGAAAATCGTGATCAGCGTTTGTGTCAAATAATTGGTGAACGCCAGCCGTCCGAGTGCCGCCAAACCGCCGAATCGCCGCGCGCCCAGCGACTGTATGAGGCGCATGAGCGTGCAAACATAGAAAACGGCCATCGTTTTCCCGGATAAATACGTAAAGTGGTACACATAGTTCGGATTGTAGACCGCATTTGAGAGATAAGCGTTCACCATAGGAATAAACAGCAGGATCGACACCGCCAGAGCGGTCCACTGCAAACGGGCGAGGATGCCGGCTGACGGGCCTGCGCCGGCGAACCATCCCTTTGCGCCCGAATAATAGCCGAGCAGGAACAATCCCAGTATTTCGGGCCCGAGCACCAGATAGTTCACGGCGGCAACGTTGACGAGAAAATCGATGCGGTCCTTCATGTCGGGCAGCGCTTGAAAAAGCGTTTCGTTCAATGACTCCGGGGCAAGCCACACCGATAGTGAAGTGGCGCCGACGATGATGAAGGCGGCCAGGCCTAACAGGCATACGCCCCACACCAGCGCCGTATGCGCGGTTCGTTTGTAGAAGAGCAGCAGCATAAAACCGAGTATCGCATAGGGCAGCAGAATATCCCCGTACCACAGCAGCACGCCGTGGGCGAGCCCGGCCATGGCCAGGAGCAGCAGCCTGCGGGCCATCAAACGCCTGGCTCCCAGGCCGCGACGCTGCGCGCTTTGCATGAACAAATAGAAGCTGAGCCCGAACAGGAATGCGAATATCGTGTAAAATTTCGTCTGTACGAACATATCGTAAAGCAGCCGGATCAAAGCGTCGGAACCGGCAAACTGCGTGACAAACCCGATGCCCGTCCCGAGCATCTCCGGCACATTGACCAGAAGGATGCCGATGACGGCAAATCCCCTGATAATGTCCACCTGCTCGATCCGCTCTGTCCGATGAAATTGCCCTTCCGCCATACGCGGCTTCCCCCATTTTCGATCGCTATTTTAGGTCGGCTGTCGCTCCCCTTCCGCCACACCGAATCATTATCACGTATCATATTACTTTTCGGGAAAGGAAGCAACGGCGTTGTCCGCCGGACGGACGAAAGGGCTTGATCGCTCAAGCCCCGTTCGTCGCCGATTCGATTGTACAGTCATGCATCGGGCGCCCCTTCGGGCGTCTTCCCTGCCGCTAACCCCAGGTCGAAAGCTCCATCTCAAAATCGTTGTTGAAATCGGTACTAACGGGGACGACGCGGACGTTGGCGGTCGAGTGCAGCATCGCGTCGTTCCGGTCGCGGAAGGTTCCTTCATATCGGAACAATCCTTTGCCGAGCTCCGCCACCGCGTTCAGCTTCACCTTCCAAATGCCGCCGTCGCCGTCGGAGCCGACCGCCTCCACGCGCACATCCTTCTCCCAGATCGGCCCCAAATAAACATGGACCTGAAACAGCGTTTCCGTCAAGCCGATCCTCGTCCCTTGAGAAGAATGCGTATGCATGGAATGAACCCGCACATGGTGCCATTGCTCCCGAATAAACCGTTTATAAGCCGCCACTTTCCCCGCAATTTCAAATCCGTTCGCGCTAAAGCGGTTTCCTCGTTCATGAGTCGGAGCATAGATGCGGTTCACATATTCCCGAACCATCCGGTGCGTGTTGAAGCGGGGCGCCAACGTGCAAATCGATTCCTTCATCCGGTTCACCCAGTCAAGCGGCACCGAATGCGCGTTCCTGCGGTAATACAGCGGGACGATCTCCTCTTCTAGCAGCCGGTATAACGCTTCGCCGTCCTTTTGGGCCTGCCGGTCGAAGCTGCCTTCCGTCTCGCCTTGTATGGCCCAGCCGTTGCGGCCGTTATACCCCTCATTCCACCAGCCGTCGAGCACGCTGCAGTTGAGCACACCGTTCAATGCCGCCTTCTGGCCGCTGGTGCCGCTGGCTTCCATCGGTTTAACGGGCGTATTGAGCCACACATCGACGCCTTGGACAAGCGTCTTGGCGCTGCCCATATCATAATTTTCGATGAACACGATGCGCCCCTTGAACCGTTCCATTTGCGATATTTCCACAAGCCGGCGGATCATCTGCTGGCCGGGCCCGTCGGCAGGGTGCGCTTTTCCGGCAAACACGAAGCGGACCGGCCGCTCGGGATCGTTCACGATTTTGTCCAAACGGTCGAGGTCCATAAAAATGAGCAGGGCTCGCTTATACGTCGCGAACCGTCTGGCGAATCCGATCAGCAACGTCTCTTTCGCGGACGCTCCATGACCGGGCAGCAGCCGCTCGAGAAGAATCTCCTTGAGCTTTTGGTGACGCTCCCACAGTTGGCCTGACGGGATATTGCGGACAGCCGACCAGGCGGCCGGCTCGCCTGTCCGCCCGCGCCAATCGGCGGGAAGGTACCGGCTGTACAGCTCCTTCAATTCGGGCGCCAGCCACGTATCGATATGCACGCCGTTCGTCACGGAGGTCACCGGTATATCCTGCTTCGGGATATGGGGCATCCACTGATGAAATAAAGCTTTCGTCACTTCCTCATGAAGCGCGCTGACCCCGTTCACGATCGCGGCCGTTCTCATCGCCAGACGGGTCATATTGAAGCAGTCCCCCACCCGGCCCAGCGCCAGAATCGTATCGCGGTCCGTGCCCAGCTGCCAATAAAAGTCTCTCAAATAATGATCCATCATCTGAATATCGAATTGATCGTGACCGGCGGGCACCGGCGTATGCGTGGTGAACACCGTGCTCGCCTTAACCGCTTCCAACGCGGTATCGAAGCTTAAGCCCTGGGCCGAATGTTCCCGTATTCTTTCCAGCGTAAGGAAGGCGGAATGCCCTTCGTTCATATGCCAAACGGCCGGCTTCAGGCCCAGCTTGCGCAGCAGGCGGACTCCGCCGATGCCGAGAATGATCTCCTGGCAAATCCGGCAATGGCGGTCTGAGGCGTACAGATTGTCGGTCAGGCGTCGGTCCTGCTCGTCATTGGCCTCCACATCCGCGTCCAGCAGATAGACGGGAATGCTCCCCACTTGCAGCCGCCAGGCTTTCAGATATACGAGCCGATTGGCTATCGGAACCTTGACGAGCAGCGGCCGCCCCTCATGATCCGACACCGGCTCCACCTGAAATCCGGTCCGGTCGATCTCCGGATACAGATGCCGCTGAATGCCGTCCTCCCCCACGACCTGCTTGAAATAGCCTTTCCGGTATAAAATGCCGACTCCGCAGAGCGGAAGCTCCAGATCGTTCGCCGCCTTGATGTGATCTCCCGCCAATACGCCCAGTCCGCCTGAGTATATCGGTATAGATGCGTCAATCCCGAACTCCGCAGAGAAATAAGCGATACTCGCCGTCATCTGACTCACCTCTGATTTGATTCGGATGTCCTGCTCTATACCATATGTCAGCCCACTTCGCATGTGACCATTTAAAAAAAGAAAGAACCTGCTCCCGCCGCGAGGCGGGAGCAGGTTCCTCGTTATTCGAACACTTCGACTTTAATTTCTACCGCAAACTTCGAGCTGAACGCGCTGCTGCTGTTCGTCAGGAAGCCGATGGAGCGGCTGGAGGCCGATTTCACGTGCGAAGCGGACGACTCCCGCGGGATCGCGCTGCCGGAGTTCCAGAGGCGGCCGTTCCGACCCAAAGCGGGGCAGGTGCCGGCCAGGATGCCGGCGCCGCTGCTGGTGCGCTTCTGCCGCCGCCATTGCGAGACTGTCTTTGGCCGCGAAGTGCAAAACCTGCACCTTGATTCGTGTAAATAGCCCGTTTCCGTGATATGAGGTGCAAAACCTGCACTTTGTTTCAACGAAACGGGCGTTTTCGGTTGAAGATGCCCATTTAAGGTGTACATTTTGCACGTCGTGGTGGCGGTAACACGATACCGAAGCAACAAGGTGTATAAAATGCATCTCATTGTCGGCTGCGGGCGAATAAGCGACGGCATGCAGGTTGGGGAGCGGCCGCGCGCAAAAAAAAGCGCCGTCGTTAACCGATGCGCTCCTTTATGTTCGATTCGGATCTTTAGGTTCTACCATAATGAGCTTCTTGTGCTCCAACAGCTGGAGCGCAACTGTCGTCTGCAATTCGCTCATTCTTGTTTTTTCCGCAATTCCTTTGATGCTGTCAGGCTGCGGCTCATCATCCGTCAGTGCGTGAAGAACGATTTTCTCAACCGGACTCAGTGTGGAGAGAAGGTCGTCGTCAATGATCTCGGGATGGTGAAAGTACGAATAGCTCATAGCTGTATCCCTCCATAACAATCTCCGGCAACTCGAGGCTTTCCTTTCGTTTACCATTAGCCTTATTACGAGGTATTTAACCGATTCCGGCCGGCCGAAAGCAGGCATTTGGGCCCAAACTTGTGGTCAATCCGTACCGTTTCCTACCATGCGTCAGCAACGGGAGAAGGATCGAACATAATCAGGTGAAACAGGAGGCGCGGATTTTTCGATAACAAGGCTATTCCATTAGAACAATAGATATGCAGGTTACGTATACATGCAGTATCAATATCTATCAATTACAGTTGTTCCGTAAACAAATTTGCTAGACGAGGAGGGACGAATCGTGTTGACATTCGCGATCATAACAATAGCCGGAATATCCGTCTATGCTTTGTTGAAGCCGCCCGCTGCGCCTCAGGAGGACTTTGCCGCCGCTAAAGAAACATTGCCCGATCTGGAGCGGATCGGACAAGGAATGCCGGGCTATGCGAGGATACACGGCACAAGCAACGATCTATAACGAATAGGAGGGAGCGAGCATGCTCGGGTCAGTCTCTATTTCGCTAACGATCATTGCGTTCATGCTGTCGATGATTCTTATTCTCTGGCGTCCCAACGGGCTGAATGAAGCGGTACCGGCGGCCGCGGGCGCATTGTTGGTCGTGATGAGCGGGAGCGTTTCCGTATCGGATCTGGGAAAAATCGGCCTAACGATAAGCAGCGCCTCCATTACGATTATGGCCACCATTGTAATGGCGAACATTCTGGAGAGCTTGGGTTTCTTCTACTGGGCCGCCGAAGGGTTGGCGGCCAGGGCCAAGGGATCGGGCATACGCCTGTTCTGGTATGTGAATCTTCTTTGCTTTCTGATGACCCTGTTTTTCAATAACGACGGAAGCATTCTGATTACAACCCCGATTCTGCTTATTCTGCTGGACCGCCTTGGACTGAAAAACCATGAGAAAATTCCGTATCTGCTCTCAGGCGCACTGGTCGCCACAGCCTCAAGCGCCCCGATCGGCGTCAGCAATATCGTCAATCTCATCGCACTCGAAATCGTCGGCATGGATTTATATATGCATACGCTTATGATGTTCGTGCCCGCAACGATCGGTTTGCTGTTTCTGGTTTTCCTGTTGTATCTCTGTTTTTATCAGCGGCTTCCCCGTAAGCTTCCCCGGCTCCGCTACGGCCATTTTTTTCAAGGACGGGGCTATCATCCGCTTAAGACGCCGGCGGCCGAAATTCCGGCGCCTGCCGATCGCGGCAGGTTTATGAGAAACGTTCTGCTGTTCGTGTTCGCGGTGAGGGTAAGCTTGTTCGCAGGCTCTTATTGGGGAATTCCGATCGAGCTCATAGCGGTATTGGGTTCTCTGCTGCTGCTGGGCTGGAGATGGCTGTACGCCAAAATATCGCCTGCCGACATGCTGGTCAAAACCCCCTGGCATATTCTCGTATTCGCATTCAGTATGTACGTCATGATCTACGGCTTGAACAACATCGGCCTGTCGGATTGGCTTATCGCCGTATTCGAGCCGTCGGTATCCGGAAGCCTGTTGAACGCCAGCATTATGATGGGGACGCTGCTGTCCGTTCTATCGATCTTCGTCAACAATCACCCGGCATTGATGATCGGAACGCTTACGCTGACCAATATGGATCTTGAGCCGCTGACACTGAAGGTTGCATACCTGGCATCCGTCATAGGAAGCGATATGGGCTCCCTGTTGCTGCCGATCGGCACGCTGGCATCGCTCATCTGGCTTCACATCCTGAAGCGCCACAAAGTAAAAATTCACTGGAAGGATTATGTGAGAATTACGGTGATCGTCATTCCGCCCTCCGTACTGTTCACCTTGTTTTTGTTGGCCTTTTGGGTGGAATGGCTCTATTGACGGATAGAGCCGTTCCTTTTTTTACGCCAAAATCGGACGTCTACTCGTGCCAGCGGTCGTTCGCCTGCTTGCCTCCGTCCCCTAACTGCCCGTTCAGCCAGTGCAAGACGACACCGAACACTTCTTGGCGGCCGGTTTCATTATGCAGCTCGTGGCGAAAGCCGGGCCATTCGTAAAAGTCGCATTTGTGCAAGGCGCGTTCGGCGAACAACCGGCTCGCGTTGATGGAAGTAATCCGATCGTCGCCGCCATGCAGCAAGAGCAGCGGAACGGACAGCTCGCGCGCATGCGCAAGCGCCCATAAGCCGGCTTTTTGCACGAGGTAAAAGAACCTGGCCGTCACTTTGCCGTGCCTGTAAGGATCCTCCGCGTTGCGGCGTATCATGTCGGGATCGGAAGTGGACCGTTCGGCAATGAGATATCGCAGCTTCGTCGTGCCGGGAGCAAGCCGTTCGACAATACGTCTGGCCAAGATGGCCACCGGCGGTCGACTGGCGGCAAGCTTCAGCCACGGCCCGGCCACAACCGCTCCGCAAAGCTTCGGCTTGCGCCTCAGCAAATAATTCAGCGTCACATTCCCTCCCATGCTGTGCGCATACAGAAAAGCCGGCGTTCGCGGGTGGCGCCGCTTCATTTCGGCAAACAGGAAATCCACGCCCTCGAGCAAAGCCTCGTAGTTCGGGCAGTCGCCCCGCCTGCCCCCGGAACGCCCGTGTCCCCGCTGATCGAAGGAGAGAACGGCATACCCTTCGGACGTGAACATATCCGCCATATGGCGGTACCGCCCCGTATGCTCCCCCATTCCATGCACAATGCCGATTACAGCTTTGACCGGCCGCCCTTCCGCCGGCTTCCACTCGCACCCGAACATACGGATGCCGTCGCTGCTCAGCCACTCGAACTCCGCGTAAGTCACCCCGATTCAGCACCTCCTGCCGCGCGTATGCCTGATTGCCCCGGTCGTCTTCGCTGCGCTATTGATCGATCCTATGATGCCGGTCAAACTCCGCGGCCGCTGTGAAATCCAGATCGGTAAGCCCTCCTGCCCGCCAGGAGGTCAGCCTGAGCGTGACCATTTTATAATCGATAGAGATAAATGGATGATGGTTCAAGCGTTCCGCCGTCTCGGCGACCCGATTCACGAAGGCAATCCCGTCCAAAAATTCACGGAAGCGGTATTTTCGCATGATCCATTTGCCTTCCTCCCGCTGCCAGCCGCCGGCTGACGCCAGCCGCGCTGCGATTTGCTCCTCGGTAAGCCTCATCGCGATTCCCCCATTCAACGGAAAAAGCCTTTTTAGAATAAATAACCAAAAGAACCATCCCGCCAAATGGAATGGTTCTTTGCCGTATGAGCCGTAAGGATGCCGTGTTCTGCGGGGAGCCGGCCCAATTTACCCGGCATCGTACCCGAAAGGATTGACGCCTATGAAACGCCGCCATTCATCGCTTTCGGCCGTCCCGGCCTCCGGAGCCGTCTCGGAGAGCCGTTCCGGATTGTCCGCGCCGACCGGTGCGGAGCCGTCATAGTAATGCGGAAATGCGTTGTCGTTTTCCTTCATTCGTCTCACCCCGCCATCAATAGGATCACATTCAATATATCACACTTAAAACGCTTTCGCAGCCTCTTTCGCGCGCGCTATCGCTTTTTGCTTAATGTTCTCCGCCTCGTTCGGCATGGCCGCCATGCCCTCCACAAAAATTCCTTCGAACGACGGAACGCCGTGGAATTGCATAATCTTCTGCAAGTAGCTGTGGCCGCTCTCAAAAGCTGCCGCCGGCCCTTCGGAATAGATGCCGCCTCTGGCCTGGATATGAATCGCCTTCTTATCGCCCAGCAGGCCGACCGGACCATTCTCCGTATACTTGAACGTCTTGCCGGCCACGCAAATAGCGTCGATGTAAGCTTTCAGAACCGGCGGAAAAGAGAAATTCCACATCGGCGACACATACACGTATTTATCCGCCGCAACATATTGTTCGACGATTTCATTCATCCGTCCGACCTTGCGCTTCTCCTCCTCCGACAGCTGGTCAAACGATGCGCCCGACCGCAGCTTGCCCCAGCCGCTGAACACATCGGTGTCGATATGCGGAATATCCGTCTTGTACAAATCGAGTTCGATCACTTCGTCGCCGGGATTGGCCTCGCGGTAAGCGCCGATAAAAGCTTTTCCGACGGCCATGCTGTAAGAAGCCCTGTCATCGTTCGGATGGGCCGTAATATAGAGTGCCGTTGTCATGCCGCTCACGCCAACCTTTTCGTGGATGTTTTTCACCTTCATTAGTATGGATAAAGAAAGAATGCGCTATTCCCGATGTCACAAAGTATTCTTCATGGTCGATACATAATTCCAAGCCGGTCGGTGCAGGTTAATGATGGAAAAATGAGTGGGAAGGGAAGCGTTAAGCTTGGACACAGTCGTACTTGCCCGTGCGCTATTCGGTTCGTCGATGGCGTTTCACATTATTTTTGCGACACTCGGCGTAGGCGTGCCGTTCATGGTCGTGTTCGCGGAGGTGCTGTATCAAGTCACCAAGAACGACCACTATGCCATTCTGGCCAAAAGGTGGACCAAAGGCTTCGCCATCATTCTCGGCGTGGCCATCCCGTCGGGCACCCTTGTCGGGGTCATGCTCTCGCTGCTGTTCCCCGGGTTTATGGAAATCGTCGGTCAGGTCATTGCCCTGCCGTTCCAGGTCGAAATCTGGGCCTTTCTCCTCGAGGCATTATTTATGTCGATCTACGTCTATGCCGCCGATCGCCTGTCGCCTGCCATGCGCATCGTCAGCGTGTTTTTCGTAGCGCTCGGCGCGAGCGCATCGGCCATCCTTATAACCGACGCCCACGCGTGGATGAATACGCCCCGCGGCTTCGATCTGGTTGACGGCAAAGTGACGAACGTCGATCCGATCGCCGCCATTCTCAGCCCGAGCTTCTTTACGACCGCAACGCACGTGCTGCTCTCCGCTTATATGACCGGCTCGTTCGTGATCGTGTCCCTTGCCGCTTACAAGCTGTTGAAACGCGGCAATACGAAGCGGGAACGCGATTATCATTACGGGAGCCTCAAGCTGGGCCTGATCGTCGGCGGCATATTCTCCCTGCTTACCGCCGTCAACGGCCATGCAACCGCGCAAATGCTCTACGAGTACAATCCGGAGAAGCTTGCCGCCGCGGAGGGGCTGTTCGAGACGACCGACTACGCGCCGCTAGCCGTGTTCGGCATCGTCGATCCAGAAGCCCGGGCAATCAGGGGCGGTATCGAAATTCCGTGGGCGCTCAGCTTCCTTGCCGGAAATTCCTTCGATACCGTTGTGCGGGGATTGAACGAGTGGCCCGAAGAGCTGTGGCCGCCTCTGTATATTCACACGCTTTTCAACCTGATGGTCGTCATCGGCATCGTGCTGATCGGGCTGTCCTTCGGGGCATTGGCGTGGCGGTACTGGTTGAAAAAGGAACTGCCGCGCTGGTTTCTGCGGATTCTCGTCAGCTCCGGCGCCCTTTCCTTAATCGGCATCGAGACCGGATGGATATTCAGCTGCAGCGGCCGCCAGCCTTGGACCATCTATCGCATGCAGCTCACGAGCGAAGCGGCGACCAAAACGAACAATCTCGGATTTTTGTTCGTCCTGTTTATCACCATTTATATCGTGCTGTTGATATTAACGGCGTTTGTGCTGCGGCTGTATTTCAAACGCCATCCGGTAACCAAGGATCTGACGCCGCGTACGGACATTCTCGAGCAGGACGGAGTGGAAACCAATGGATGATCCGACAATTGCCATTCTTCTCGTCTGGGCGCTGCTGTTCGTCTATTCGATACTGGGCTCGATCGATTTCGGGGCGGGCTTCTGGGGCATGCTGCTGCGCCGCGGGGAGGCTTCCAACGCCGGGGCGCTCGCCAACCGGTTTCTGTCCCCGACGTGGGAAGTGACCAATACGTTTCTCGTGCTGGTCGTCGTGGCGCTGGTCGGTTTTTTTCCATTCGCCGTCTCGATGCTCGGCACGGCATTGCTGCTGCCGGTCGGCCTGGTGCTGTTCCTCCTGCTGATCCGAAGCAGCTTTATGGTGTATGCCTACTCTTCCAGAAAATACGGCAGGCTGCTTAACATCGTTTCGGGCGCGACCGGCCTGCTCATTCCCGGCTTGCTGATCAGCGTACTGCCGATCTCGCTCGGCGGGTTCATCGATCTGGATGACGGCATCCCGAAGCTGTACTTCGGCAGGCTGCTGGCTTCTCCCACCTTATGGGCGCATCTGGGCTTCGGCCTGTCCTCCGAGCTGTTTCTGTCGTCGTTGTTTCTGGCGGATTACTCCCGCGAATCCGGGGACACGAGCGCGTATTTGCTTTACCGGAAAATCGCGTTATGGCTCGGTCCGTTTACATTGTTTTTCGCCGTGATCGCCACCTATACGATGGCGCCTACCGCCCGGTGGATCGTAACCGGCATCGAAACGAATCTGGAATGGTTCGTTTTCTCCGTCATCGCCTTCGTGATCGGCTATTGCGCCCTGCTGTGGGCGAATAAAGACGGCCGGTCCGGACTGCCGCGCGTCGCGTTCACGGCGATCATCGTCCAATATGCATTTGCCAGCGTCGGATACGGACTGGCCCACCTCCCCTATCTGATCCATCCGTATCTTACCGTCGAGGAGGGGTTCACGAATCCGAATCAATTCCGGGCGCTGCTGGTCGCGTATGTAGCGGGAATCCTCATTCTCGGACCGGCGTTTTATTTCTTCTGGAAGCTGTTTCTGAAGGATAAAAGGTACCTGCGCCACGAATAACTACGCTGAGCCTGCCGACACGCCGCAGCCGCCATCGGCAAACAAACAAGCCGGGAAGCAGATGAAGGTCTGCGGGCCGCTTGCTGCAGAATCGCTTTCAGTTCCGGATCCGTTACCAACGCCTGCATCGTCTTGGATTTGGTCGCGCACACCGCTTTGAAATTTGCGATTTCATGCAGATCAAGCGTTTCATGCAGCGCGTATCCGTTTGTATTCATCGGACGTCATCCTCCCGTTCTTATCATGATGGTCAAGGCTTAAGGACAACCTTGATGCAGTTGTCCGTTTTCGTGTCGAATACCTCATAGCCGCGCTTGGCCTCCGAGAGCGGAATGACATGCGTGACCACGTCGCCCGGGTCCAACTTGCCCTCGGCAATGAGATTGTACATATGCGGCATATAGTGAACGACAGGCGCTTGCCCCGAGCGGATATTCACGTTTCTCTGGAAAATGTCGCCCAGCGGAAACGCGTTGTAACGCGCCCCGTAAGCGCCTGTGATCTGGATCGTGCCGCCCTTGCGCACCGCCTGCGTCGCAATGACGATCGGACCGAGCGAACCGCCGTGCAATTTCAGGCCTGTCGCGAGAAACTCCAGCGGCGTCATTTTGCCGTCCATGCCGACACAATCGAATACGATATCCGCGCCGCCTTTGGTCATTTCCTTCAAGTGATTGCCGATGTTCTGCTCCTGCTCGAAATTGACGGTTTCCACCTTGTTGGTCCGTTTGGCATGCTCCAGCCGGTAATCGACATAGTCGACGGCAATGACCCGTTTCGCGCCTTTCAGCCAAGCGAATTTCTGCGTCAGCAGGCCAACGGGACCGCATCCGAGCACGATGACGGTGTCGCCCTCTTTCATGCCCGAGTTGTCAACCGTCCAATAGGCGGTCGGCATGGCATCCGCGATCAGACACAGCTTCTCGTCGACGATCTCGGAGTTTTCCGGGATTTTGAACGGGATGAAATTCGCATATGGAACCCGCATGTACTCCGCTTGCCCGCCGGCGTAGCCGCCCGCCGTCTCACTGTAGCCGAAGTAGCCGCCCATATCGCCGTGCGGATTGGAATTGTCGCATTGGCTTTCCAGCTCGTGCTTGCAATAAAAACATTCGCCGCAAGCAACGTTGAACGGGATGATGACCCGGTCGCCTTTTTTGACCTTCGTCACATTCGGGCCTACTTCCTCAACGATTCCCATCGGTTCATGGCCGATGATGTAGTCTTGGGGGAGATTCGGGACCATGCCGTGGATCAGATGCAAATCCGATCCGCAAATGGCTGTAGCGGTCAGCTTGACGATCATATCGTCCGCCTTCTCGATTCCGGGCTCCTTAACCTCTTTTACCTCTACATTTTTGATGCCCTGGTACGTTACGGCTTTCATCCCATGGTTCCTCCAGGCGTCGCAAACATCCCCAGCCGGGACGTATGATCCGGATACAGCTTCATATTGGCGATCTTGACCGTCGTATCCGCCGACTTCATGTCCAGTACAGATTGCTCGCTCACATTGTACGGATGCAGCCAATGCTTGTCGATCATCAGCTTCGCGATTTCCTCATGCATGGCAATGGCTTGATTCAATTGGTTGGTGAGCATAGCCTTGACCTCGGGCGTCGCCGTTTCGGCCAAGGCGTAAGCGCAGTTGCGGACCCCGTTCTTCGCCCGCATGAGCAAGTCCATGGCGAAGGTCATGTCCGCCATGTCAGGCATGTTCTCGGCGTTAATCGGATCCAGATAATCATTGTTCATCGCTTCTCACCTTCATTCAGTGGAACTGGGGCTTTGGGATAAATGCTGGTCAGCTCGGTCAGGTCCTTCATCGACTGCTCGACATCTTTCTGCATTAACGCTTTCAGTTGTTTATCGAATACAAGACCCTGCATGAGCTTCGATTTAAACAGGCAGAGGGTCTTGAAGTTGATCAGCTCGTGAACCTCCATCGATTCATGAAAGGCCAGCTGCTGTGGCACCATGGCATCCACCTCCATTTTCTTCACGGGAATAGGGTATCCCCAATCAATTGGTTTATACAGCGAATAAGCCCGCGCTAAGCGCGGGCCCGGTGACGTTGCTGCCATAGGTTCGTTGAATGGGAAACAAGCGGCGCAAGCTTCCCGTATACGCAGGAAAAGGCGATTGTATGCCCATAAGCGTCCGCTGCCGGCTTAACGGTCCGCATCACGTTGCTGAGATCGCCGACAGTCGAAAGCGACCATGATGACCGTTTCACCGTCCTCCCCTTAATCCGTGAATGTTTGCCGGTACCAGGCGGCAGCCGCATCGACCTCGGACGCCGTCAATTGGTGCCCGAAGCTTTCCCAATGAAGCGTGACATCGGCGCCCGCTTCGCTCAACTGCCGCTCCAGCTCCTCCGACTCCTGCGGGGAGCAAAGCGGATCGTTCCGTCCCGCGCCGATAAAGACGGGCACCGCCGCCAAATCGGGGAGCTCAATCCCTCTTCGCGGAACCATCGGATGATGGAGGATGGCTCCCTTAAGCGCGTCATTATAATGATAGAGCAGACTGCCGGCAATATTCGCCCCGTTGGAGTAGCCGACGGCCACCAGATTGCCGCGGTCGAATCCGTATTCGGCGGCGGCTTCATCCAGGTACTCGTTCACTTCCTTCGTCCGGAAGATAAGATCCTCGATATCGAACACGCCTTCCGCGAGCCGCCGGAAAAAGCGCGGCATCCCGTTCTCCAGCACATTGCCGCGCAGGCTGAGCACCGAGGAATCCGGCGATATCCGTTCCGCCAGCGGCAGCAGATCGCGTTCCGTACCGCCGGTGCCGTGGAAAAGCACAAGCGTAGGCGCCTGCGGATCGTTACCTTTCACAAATAAATGTTTCAACGTTTCCCCTCCTTGATTTCACGTACCCGGATCGGAAGCAAATTCGCCTCGATCCGCTCGCGATGCGGCTCGAACCATTCGGGAAGCATCAGCTTTGTTCCGAGCGAATCCGCTTGCTCGTCATTCGCAAAGCCAGGCGGGTCGGTTGCGATTTCGAAAAGTATGCCTCCGCCCTCCCGGAAATAAATCGCGTTGAAGTACTGCCTGTCGATTATCGGCGTCGGCTCGTAGCCGTTCCGCGCCACTTCGTTTCTCCACGCCTCATGCTGCTCGAAATCCTGCGCCCTCCAGGCGATATGGTGAACGGTGCCGGCTCCCCCTGCGCCCCATTCCATGTCGGAAAGCGGCACGTCGATCAGGTTGCCCACATCTCCTGAGGCTTTGAATCGCGCGTAGCCGGCATCCTCGCCCGCCTTGACCAGGCCGAGCACGTCCTCCAGCGCCTGTCTCGTCCGCTCCGAATGCACGCTGAACAGCACCGCGCCGCCAAAGCCCTTGATCGCCTTATCGGCCGGAATACCGTCGAACGACCAGGTGCTGTCCGCTCCTTCCTCCCGCTCCACGAGCTCAAGCCGCAGCCCTTCGTTGTCGGCGAACTGGAGATAGGACTCCGAGAATCGGGTCGATTTCATCACCGAAATGCCGAGCGATTGCAATCGTTCTTCCCAGAAGCCGAGCGAGCCCTTCGGTACCGCATAAGTGGTAATCCCGACCTGTCCTCCGCCGACACGACCCCTTCGCGAATCCGGCCAAGGGAAAAAGGTGATGATCGTTCCGGGGCTTCCGGCTTCATTGCCGAAATAGAGATGGTAAATTTCCGGAGCGTCGAAATTGATTGTGCGTTTAACGAGCCGAAGTCCGAGTATGCCTGCGTAGAAATCGACATTCTCCTGCGGGTTTCGGGCAAACGCGGTAATATGGTGGATGCCTGCTGTTTTCATTGCCATCGTTATCCTCTCCTGTTCGATCGAACGTCGCTCTATTTATAAACCTTGCTGTCGTTTTCCAAGCTTCTTCAAAAGCGCGGTCGCCGTTTCTTTCTCTTCCGGATCGAGCACATTCATCATCGAATGGACGAGGTCGGCATGTCCGGGGAAAATGCGGCCGAACCATTCGACGCCTGCAGGCGTAATTTCCGCATAAACCACCCTGCGGTCCTCCTCGCAAGGGATTCGCTTCAGAAAGCCCTTGGCTTCCAGCTTATCGATATTGTACGTAACGCTGCCGCTGGTCACCAAAATTTTCTCGCCGATTTGTTGCAGAGGGATACGTCCCTTATTGTACAGCACCTCGAGAATGGTAAACTCCGACGGTGACAGGCCGTATTGCTTCATGTCCTTCACCGCCCGGTCCATCACCGTTCTGTATGCTTTCGACAGTACGACGAACAATTTAAGCGATGCGGAGCGGTCATCGTTTGATTCCTGAAGCATGATCGGCTCACCTCCGTTATATATCAAATTTAATTATCTTAAATTAAAGATATATCATATCGGCTCATTCGTCAACCCGCAAGGCCCCGTTCTTCCCGAAATGATTACAGCCCGAAATGGACACGCTATAGCCGGCGGCAAATACACCCACTGGAGGCGATGATATGCGGAGTATCGAATTGAGGCCGGATCTGCGGACATCGGGGGGAGAAGTGAGCGATATTATGGTCGGCGGCCGGTTTTGCGGCACCCTCACACTCGTATACCGGGAAAGCGACCGGGTGGCGGGAGCGGTCCAACTCGAGGAGGAATCGTTGAAGCACGATGACAAAGCGCGGGTCGTCTCGTTTCTTCAGAACCATATCCAGTCGTTGGTGCATGCCGTCCGGGCGGAAACGTGCGATGTCATTATGACCTGCAGCACTTACGATCAGATCGTAACGACCGATTCGGAAATGGAGATGCGGGCCGACAAGGAGCACACCCGGACGGAGGAAGCCGGTACGGACGCCGAGGCATGGGGCTCCGCCGAATATGAGCTCGTCACCGTCAACGAGACCGGAGACCGGATCGATTACCATATTTATGACGATGAAGGCCGCTGGTCGGCGGAAGCGTCGTTGGATATCGCAAGCCCCGACGTGGAAGGCATCGTCCGTTGGGTGCACGAGCCTTCCGACGAAGAAATCGAGATGATTACCGAGCTGCTTGTGTCGGATTTCGATGACACCGCCGTCGATTCCTTCGTCTTCGACCACCGTTACGAGGACGAGGTGCTGGAAACCGTCGAGCTTACGCATGAGGATCTGCTCGATACGCCTGTGGAAATGATCGGCGGCCAAAGCGAGGACGATTATGACGTCATTCTGGCGCGGGACGACAGCGATGTGTTGACGTATGAGATTTACAAGCAATCCGCAGGCGGCCTGCCGGTCGGAACGGCCACGGTCGATATCGAAAGCCCCCGGCTGACCGGCTTCATCGAATTCAGCGACCGGCGCAGCATCGAAGACGCCGAGGCGATCACCTCCCTGCTGCTCCGCGAGCTCGACAAGGAGAAAGATTACGACGGTCTTCACCTGTCCTTGATGTACAAAAACGAACGTGTCGATGAGATCGTCGTCGACTACGAACAGGTTCACTGAAGCGGCAGCCGCCAAAACAAACAAGCCGCGCGCAGCGCGGCTTAAGTCCCAACCCGATAAACGACCCTTCAAACCATGAAACCCGGCAAATAGACGACAACGGTGACGGTAACCGCGCTCAGCAGCGTTGTCAGCAAAACCGCCTCTGCCGCATAAGCCGGGTGATTATCATACTCCAACGTGCTCAAGCTCCATTCGATTAATGATGTTCGTGCTGGACGCCATCGGTCTTCCTCCCTTCCGCCGCCGCGCGAGACTGCGGGTCAGCCTTCTTCATTAATGAGCACTTTTTTGCCGCGCAGCTTAAGCAGCAGCGGTACGACGAGCCAGAGCGCGGCAGCAATCAGGAACACTGCGGAAATCGGCTTGGTAACAAAAATCGAGAAATCGCCGTCGGAGCCGGTGAGCGCGCGGCGCATATTGTTTTCAATCATCGGGCCCAGCACGAGGCCGAGCACGAGCGGCGCCAGCGGAAAATCGTTCTTGGCGAGAAAATAGCCGGCGATGCCGCAAGCGATGAGAACCATCAGATCAAAGGTGCTGTACTGCACCGCATACACGCCGAACACGGAGATCGCCACGATAATGGGCAGCAAATATTTCGGCGGCGTTTCGATAATTTTGGCGAACAGCTTGACGAGCGGCATATTGAGCACCAGCAGCATCAGGTTGCCGATGAACATGCTCGCGATCAGGCCCCACGCCACCTCGGGATGCTCGTCGAACAGCAGCGGGCCCGGCTGCACATTGTACATGATCAGCGCGCCCATCAGAATGGCCGTCGTGCCCGAGCCGGGAATGCCGAGCGTCAGCAGCGGAATCATGGCCCCGCCGGAGGCCGCGTTATTGGCCGACTCCGGCGCCGCGACGCCCGCGATGGCTCCGGTTCCGAACTTCTGCGGATTTTTGCTGATTTTTTTCTCCATGATATAGCTGAAAAAAGAAGCCAGGGTCGCGCCGGCGCCGGGCAGCACGCCGATAAAAAAGCCCAGCAGCGAGCCGCGCGCGATCGGCCCCGCGCTGTCCTTCAAATCCTGCCGCGTCGGCAAAATTCGTCCTACCCGCGCGATCGTGCCGACCGCATATTCACGGCCGATAATCGTTTTGAATACCTCGCCGAGCGCAAACAGGCCGACGGCGATCGTCAGAAACTCCAGACCCGTGTACAGCACGGCTTGCCCGTAGGTGAAACGCGCGACGCCGGATACGTTGTCCATGCCGATCGTGGCGAGCAGCAGGCCGAATACCGTCATCATCAACGCTTTGGTCATCGATTTGCCCGCCAGGCCGCTGACCGCGGCAAGGCCAAGCAGCATGAGCGAAAAATATTCGGCCGGTCCGAACCTGACGGCCACATTCGACAACGGCTCGGCGACCAGCACCAGCGCGATCAGCGCGATGATGCCCGCTACGAACGAGCCGATCGCGGAAATGGACAAGGCCGCGCCGGCGCGCCCTTGCTTCGCCATCTGATAACCGTCCAGCGTCGTGACGACCGACGAGGATTCGCCGGGCGTATTCAGCAATATCGAGGTCGTCGACCCCCCGTACATGGCGCCGTAATAAACGCCGGCAAGCAGGATGATCGCGCTCGTCGCCGCTTCTTCCGGGCCCAATCCCCCCGTCATGGTCGACGTAACCGGAATGAGCAGCGCCACGCCGCTCATCGGACCGATGCCGGGCAGCACGCCGACGGCCGTGCCGATCAGCACGCCGACCAGGGCGAACAGCAGGTTATGCCACCGCAGCGCGGACCCGAATCCGTCCGCGAGAAATTGAATGACTTCCATGTCTCCACCGCCTTCTCTCTATTGCAGCCAGGAAGGAAAGCCGGGAAGCGTCCCTTCCAGAATTTGAACGAATAAGTAGTACACGCCGTACGAGAATGCGGCGGAGATGACGAGCGAGGACACGAGCTTGCCTCTCTGAATCGTCTGGAAGCAGAACAGCAGGAACAGAAACGTGCCGATCACGTAACCGATATCCTCCAGAAAATACGCATACAGCACGGCCGCGCCGGCAATCATCAGAAACCGCTTGTAATCCGGCGCTGTTTTGCCGTCTCCGTCGCCCTTTGGAGCTTTCATGGCTTCGTAGAACAGCCGAATGCTGAGCAGGATGAGGATCGCGCCCAGACCCATCGGGAAAATGTCCGGACCGACGTTGCTGCCGTATGAGCTTTCGCCGATTTTGCGGCTCTCCCATACGAATGCGATGCCGATCAGAAAAAAAACGATGCTTGCATAGCTGTCAAAGCCTCTCATCATTTTCACGCCGCTCGCCCCGTCCTTCTGGCAAAAGGTGACGAAAGGCAGGCATGACGCCCTCCTTCGCCACCTTTTATCCGTATTGGTCTTATCGTTATTTAGCCATGCCTAGAGCGGTCAGCAGGTCCTTGATCAGCACTTCCTGCTCGCCCAGAAAACCGGTGAAATCTTCAGAGCCCTTGAATTCGCTTTCCCAAGCGTTTGCCTGCAGCTCCGCTTTCCATTCAGGCGTATCGTTCAATGCGGTCAACGTTTGCTGCCAATATGCCAATTCCTCTTCCTTCATTTCCTTCGGTCCGAATACGCCCCGCCAGATCGTAAATTCGGCATCCACGCCCGACTCCTTCAGCGTAGGAACATCTTTCAGGTCCCCGCTGAGCCGCTCGGCGGAGGTCACGGCCAACACTTTCACTTTGCCGGCCTTCAAGTATTCGGCCACGCTCGAAACGTCGGTCGCAATCACATCCGTATTGCCTCCCAAGAGCGCCGCGACGGCTTCCCCGCCTCCGTCGTACGATACATATTTGACGGCTTTCGGATCGATTCCGAATTTATAAGCCGGCAGTACCGCGATGAGGTGATCCATTGAGCCGGGCGCCGACCCGCCGGCAACTGTGAGCTTTTTCGGATCGGCCTTCATGTCGGCGAGCAATGCCTGGATGTCACTGTAAGGCGAATCGGCACCGACGACGATCGCGCCGAAATCCTTGGTCAGCTGGGCCAAAGGCGTGGCATCCTTATAGCCGAACGGCGAATTCCCTTCTTTCTTCAGGTTGTTGATGAGAATCGGCGGCGAACTGACGAACAGCTTATAAGGGTTTTTCGTCTCTTGGGTTGCATACTCCGCCATGAATACGGCGCCGCCGCCGCCCGGCTTGTTCTCGACGGTCATCGTCTGGTCGACCAGCTTCGTCTCGGCCAGCACCTTTGTCAGCGACCGGGCCGTTTTGTCCCACCCGCCGCCGGCGCCCGAAGGAGCCACGACGACGATCGGTTTCTCCGGGTAACCGGACGCGGCGGTTGACGTCTCCTCCGCAGGCTTCTCGGCGGAGTTGGCGGGCGCATTGGCGGCTTTCTCGCCTCCGGGCGCAGCTTGATTGTTCGCCGCGTCGTTCCCCCCGCTGCCGCACGCCGATACGATCAGAGCGGTAATGGCGATCAGGATGCCGGACTTCCATCCGGGTTTGGATCTTTGCACTTTAGTTCCCCCTCGGTTTTGTGTTATAGTACTTTTTGATCAGAACGACGTTGTTAGCGCTTACAATCAGCATCTTAACATGCCTTTGAAAGCGCTGCCTAGCTTGTGGTCATTAATTGGATATTGGTCATTAAGTCGATTTTGTTCATAATAGTCACGACGCGGGGTGACATCTTTGAAGCTTCAAACCAAGCTTGTTTTGCTGATGTGCGCGGTGACGTTCACGTTGATCGTGGCCATGTCCGTCACCTTCCAGCTTATGTGGGCGTCCTCCTATAAAAGCCAGATCGGCTCCAAAGCGCTCAACCTGGCCATAAGCGTGGCTTCGATTCCCGAGCTTAGGCAAGCTTTCGACGACCCCGCCCCGTCTCTGGCGATCCAGCCGCTCGTCGAGGAAATCCGCAGACAGACCGATGCGGAGTTCATCGTGGTCGGCAACCGGGAAGGCATCCGCTACTCCCATCCGATTCCTTCCCGGATCGGACAACCGATGGTCGGCGGCGACAACGGTCCCGTATTTGAAGGACAATCGATCATTTCCGAGGCGACGGGCACGCTCGGTCTGTCGCTTCGCGGCAAAACGCCGATATACGGCGAGCGGGGCGACATTATCGGCGTCGTATCGGTCGGGTTTCTTATCGAAGATATCAACCAGGAAGCTTACCGGTTTCGCAGCGCCATCATCGCCGTTGCGTCCGTCGCGCTGTTGATGGGGGTGGCCGGCGCGGCCGGGATCGCGGGCAATATCAAGCGCTCGATCATGGGCCTTGAGCCCGAGGATATCGGAAGGCTGTATCAGGAGAAGGAAGCTGTGCTGGAATCGATTCATGAGGGGATTCTCGCCGTCGATCACAAGGGCGTCATCACAATGGTCAACCAGAATGCGTTAAGCCTGCTGGGAACGGAACTTCAAACGGGGCTGATCGGCAGGCCGGTTTTGGATGTGCTTCCCTACAGCACCCTTCCCGATGTCATCCGCACCGGCATCGCCGAATTCGACAAGGAGGCCGTCGTCGGGGACAACGTCGTGGTCGTCAACCGCCTGCCCGTAAAAAACCGCGACGGCAAAGTAATCGGGGCGGTCGCAAGCTTTCGCAATAAATCCGAATTATATTTGCTCACGCAGCAGCTTTCCCAATTGAAGCAGTATGCGGACGGCCTGCGCGCGCAAACCCACGAATATTCGAACAAGCTTTATACGATTTCCGGACTTATTCAACTGGAATCTTATCAGGAAGCGATCGAATTCATCACGCGTGAAACGAACAGCCATAGCGATCTCCTCCGGTTCATCGTCAAGGAAATTCCCGACCCGATTATCGGGGGGCTGCTCCTCGGTAAAATCAACCGCGCACACGAGCTGAAAATCACGCTGGTCATCGACGAGGAAAGCTCGTTCCGGGACGTACCGCCCTCCGCCGACCGCAACCTGCTCGTTACCGTTCTGGGGAATTTGCTCGACAACGCGATGGAGGCGGCGCTCAACAACAGGCAGGAACGGTTCGTCACGGTTTTTCTAACGGATCTCGGCCGGGATCTCATCGTGGAAGTCGAGGACAACGGACCTGGCATACCGCCGGAATGGATGGATAAAATTTATATCGCGGGGTTTTCCACCAAGGACGGCGAAAAACGCGGCTACGGCCTGTCGCTGGTGAAAAGAGCGGTCGATCAGCTTGGCGGCATGCTCGAGCACCACAACGTCCCTGGCGGAGGAACACGGTTTGCCGTGGCGATTCCCAAACGAAGGAGAGATATCGAGTGATACAGGTCATTATCGTCGAGGACGACGTCCGGAACGCGGAGATCAACCGGAGGTTCGTGGAGAAGGTCGACGGCTTTCACACGGTCGGCATCGCGACGGACGGCCGCCAGGCAGCGGACCTGCTCGAGATCGTATCGCCGGATTTGGTGCTGCTCGATCTTTACGTACCGCACGTCAGCGGGTTCGACCTGTTGAGGCGCATCAAGCTGCATCATACCCGTACCGATATTATCATGATAACGGCGGCGAAGGAGCTTCATACAATCCGCGAGGCGATCCATGGAGGCGTTTTCGACTACATCCTGAAGCCCGTCATATTCAACCGGCTGCGGGAGACGCTGGAGAAATACAGAAGCTTCAGGGGCAAAATAACAGCGTTGGAGCAGGAGGGCGCCGAAGCCTCGGTCGATCAGCATAAAATCGACGAATTGCTGCGGCCGGGCGACGGCGAGAAGCAGCGGCCCGTTTATCCCAAAGGGATCGATCAGCTTACGCTGGACAAGGTAACGGTATATATGATGCATGCGGCGGCGCCGCGCACGGCGGAACAGGTGAGCGCCGATCTGGGAATCAGCCGCTCCACCTCGCGAAGATACCTGGAATTTCTGGTGTCTTCGGGCAAAGTTGCAGCCGACTTGTCGTACGGATCGGTCGGGCGTCCCGAGCGGGTGTACCGCCGAGCGGCTAAAGGATAGCCGCTTCCCCGCCGGCGATGAAACGGGCCGGCAGCATCACCATAACTGAATAAGCGACAGCGCCACACCGACCGCGAAGCCGCACAATGCGCCGTTGACCCGAATCCACTGCAGGTCCTTCCCTACCTTTTCCTCAAGCATGCGAACCAGGGACGCATCGTCCATCTGCTCCAGATTGTCCTTCACCAGCTGTCCGATCCGATAATGGTTGCGGTCAATGAGATCGATGACGAACGTCAGCAAGCGCTCTTCCCACTCCCCCACCCTTTCCGAATCCGACGACAAGCCGCGGATGAAGGAACGATAGGCCGTGAACACCATCCGGCCGCCGTTCGCCTGCTCCTGCTCCAGCTTCTGCAGCAGCAGGAGGCGCGCCTCCTCAAGCCGTGCCAGCACAAAGCGTTCGAACGGCTCGTCGTCCAGCTTCCGATCGATCCATTCCCGCAGCTTGTTCATCTTCGATTCATCGTCGGGCAGCATCAACAGGCGCACCCGAATTTCCTGAAGAATGGCGGCACGGTGGGCGTTGTCCGTCCGGCGCAGGTCGCCGATCGCGGAGAGCAGCAGGTTCTGCAAAATGCCGCCCAGCTTGTCCTCGCTCATAAAGCCGGCAAACGCCTGAAAAGCGAAGCCGGCGAAGCCGCCAACATTCAGTTCGGAGAGCTTTTCGGCGGCAAGCTTGCCAAGCATCATGCCGGTTTGCGGTTTCCGCACCCAGGTCAGCGCCTCGTCCAGCGCATAGTCGAACGCTTTTTCATCGTAGCGGTTTTCCATCGCCCCGGTCAACAATCGGTCTGCGGTGGTCTTGAGATCGACTTTGCCTGCATAAGCCTTGATGCCGTTCCGGACGAGCGCCGCCAACCGGTCGGCCGGCGCGCTGCGCACCTGCTCGATCAGAAGCTGGAGAAGCTGCCGCCTGACCGCGCGCTTTTGCAGCGCCTTTGTGAGCAGCGAAACGGACAGCCGGAGAATGTTCAAACTCTTGAGCTTGTTCTCGATGCTTTGCTTGTTGAGCAATTCGTTCTCCATTGCCGAAATGAGCGATCGGATGATTTTGTCGCGATTTTTGAGCAGCAGGGAGGTGTGCGGGATTTTCAGGCCAAACGGATGGCGGAACAGCGCCGTCACGGCGAACCAGTCCGCGATCCCGCCGACGAGCCCCGCTTCGAACCCGCCTTTGAGAACAAAAAAGATGCCTTTATCCGGTAGAAAGAGTGTGATCACGAATCCGGCCGCCATCACCATTAATGAGATGGCGGCGATATTTTTCGTATTCATGCAGGCCTCCTGGCGGGCAGTCATGGAAGTGGATGTCATTCGCGGCCGCTGCGCCGCAACTATAATATCGTCCGCTTCGGCCAGTGTCATCCCGGCGCGAGCCCGATTATTCATGTATTCGCCATTACTACGGTTTATTCCCCTCTCCGTGCCGTAAATAAACAAGGGCAGGGCACGCCGTTCGGCATGCCCTGCCGTGTTCGCGGCAGATCGGTGTGCTGTACAACTTTTTCATGGCCGGACATGACTTCAATAATTATGTCGCTAACCTTTTGAATGTCATTGCCCTTCGTTAATGGCCTTAATGAGATCAAGCGCGATTTTCGGCTTGCGGTCGTAAGTGAGCAAACCGTTGATTTCCTGCTCCACGTCGGTGAGCTGGGTATAGCAGTAGCCTTGTACGACGCCGGATTTCAGCAAGGGCTGAATGACGGCCCGCAGCCGTTCGGCATAATCCTCGTCGTTGTCGGCGCCGGAGTAGCCCCAGCCCTCCCACTCGCTCTTCTTATAGGCGATGCCGCCGAATTCGGTCACGATGATCGGTTCGCCGTCATACGCGTAGCCGCCTACCGAAAGCCTGCGGTTGGCCGGCATCGCGCCCACCGCTTTCTCGGCCGTGCTGTAGCGATCTTCGAGCACTTCGCGCCGCCATTCGTAGTCGTGAATGTTGTACAGGTCGGTCTTCAGCATCTCCCATCCGTCATTCGAAACGACCGGACGCGTCGGATCGAGCGATTTGGTCAGATGGTACATGGTAAGCGCATGCTGCTGCTGAAGCTTGTCGATCTGGACATTCGGCACGCCCCAGCTCTCATTGAGCGGCACCCAAACGGCAATGCACGGATGATTATAGTCGCGTTCCACCGATTCCTGCCATTCCTTGGTGAAACGGCGGACGTACTCCTCCGAATATTCATAGGCATTCGCGGCCTCTCCCCAGACGAGCAGTCCGAGGCGATCGCACCAATACAGGTAGCGCGGATCCTCAAGCTTCTGGTGCTTGCGGGCGCCGTTGAAACCCATTTCCTTGGTCAGCTCGACGTCGCGCTTGATGGCCTCGTCGCTGGGCGGCGTCAGGTTGCCTTCCGGGAAATAGCCTTGATCGAGCACCAGCTTCAGGAAATAAGGCCGATTGTTGAGGCAGAACTTCCCGTCCTCGATCGAAATTTTCCGCATGCCGAAATAGCTCGAGACCTCGTCGCAGGACTGTCCGTCCTCCAGCAGCGTGAACGTCACATCGTACAGGTTCGGCTTCTCGGGCGTCCACCAGCCGCCAAGGCCATGATCGTTAAAATCGTTGAGCCGGATGCGGCGGGCTTCATGCCCGCCTTTGATTCGGAACACATCCTCCGTCAGCGGCGCGCCGTTAAAGCTGATTTCCACCTTCAACCGCACATCCTTGCCGGCCGAGCACCCTTTCACGAAAGAGCGGATCTCGATTTCCTTGCGGTCGATATCGGGCGTGAATTTCACTTTCTCCAAATAAACGGGCGAAACCGCCTCCATCCAAACCGTCTGCCAGATGCCGGTCGTCCGGGTATAGAAAATGCTGGCCGAATCCGCCAGCCAATATTGCTTGCCCCGTGGCAGCGTCACGTCCCTGCTGTAGTCGACGGCCTTGACGACCAGCGTGTTCGAGCCTTCCCGCAGCGCATCGGTAATATCGGCATGAAACGGCGTATGCCCGCCTTCATGGCTGGCGACAAGCATGCCGTTAACCCACACGCACGAATCGTAGTCGACCGCCCCGAAATGCAAGATAACCCGTTTGCCCTTGAACGATTCCGGAGTGGAGAACGTTCGGCGATACCAGACGACATCGTGAAAATCGGAATCCGCGATTCCGCTCAGCTTGCTCTGGAACGCAAACGGAACCTGGATGCGCCTGGAGAACGGCCGGCTGCCGGAATGCCAATGGGCGGCGTCGCCCGCCTGTTCGTCGTCAAATTCGAATTCCCATTCACCGTTCAAATTGACCCAATCTTTCCGCATGAATTGCGGGCAAGGATGCTCGGAGCGAGCCTGCTGCTGTGACATATGGAATCCTCCCATTAGTTAATTCATAAGTTATTATAATGACTTAAAACGAATCATGACTAATTCTATTATCATCATATAAAGCAAAACCGTCAACTATAAGTTGATTAATTAACTTTTGGATTATATAATAGACAAAAATATAAGGATTGAGGTCTTTCATGAACATCCAGGTCAACACCCGCAACATGCCGTTTCTGGAATGCTTCGCCTCCGAAACCCGCGTGCGGATCATCGGGCTGCTGAACGACAAGCCGATGAACATTAAGGAGCTGGCCGAAGCGCTCTCCCTTTCATCGGCGGTCGTCACGAAGCATATCCAAAAGCTCGAAGATGCGGGGATCGTGTCGACGGAAAGCATCTCGGGCACCAGAGGCAGGCGCAAGGTTTGCCATCTTGTGCCCGAGTCGGTCACCCTCCAATTGAAGACGGGCGGGCTTCCCGACCGCAACCGTTATTCGGTCTCGATTCCGATCGGTCAATATACCGGTTACCAGGTCAAGCCGACCTGCGGACTCGCATCGGACTCGGGTCTGATCGGCATGACGGACGATCCCCGGTATTTCTCCGATCCGGATCACGTGAAAGCGAGGCACTTGTGGTTCGGGAGCGGCCATGTGGAATACCGGATTCCGAACTATCTGGTCGGCAATCAAACTGTGCGCAGCTTGTCCCTTGCGTTCGAAATCTGTTCCGAAGCGCCCGGCTACAATGAGAATTGGCCTTCGGACATCTCGTTCTTCCTTAACGATACCCTGCTCGGAACATGGACATGCCCCGGCGATTACGGCAGCAACCGAGGCGTCCACACGCCCGGATGGTGGGAAAACGCCTCCCAGCACGGACTGCTGAAAACGATAACCGTACGTCCCGACGGATGCTTCCTCGACGGCGTGAAGCTGTCGGAGGTGAACGCGGGGCAGCTGGCGATCGGTTACGGCTCGGACATCCGATTCCGCATCGCCTGCGACGAATCCGCCGCGCATTGCGGGGGCGTCAGCTTGTTCGGACGCCAATTCGGCAATTACGACCAGGATATCGAAGTGGCGGTCGTTTACGAGCCGGTTTCCGGCTAGCACGCGATAAACAGCCGCAAGCGAAGAGCATCTCTCTCATTGCGGCTGTTTATTTTTGTCCGCTTCGCCGCAGCACAGAATGAATGGTTTCAGACTTTTCGCATATGCCGAAGCGAGGCGGCGGCAAACAATGTCAGCAACGGGAGTTCGGCCATATATACGAGCGCATACGAAGGCCATATCTCCTGGATGATATTCATCATAACGACGATATCCGGACAGATCGGCAGCACCGACACGAGAGTCAGCGCGCCGAGCGGTATCGCAAGAAAACTGTAAGCACGAAACCTGCATAACCGGCTCGCTCCCGATACGACGGAGAAAAAAGATAGGATCAGCTGCGAGCAGAAGCACGCTGAGCATAAAGAATAAAATCAAATAAAGCAGGATAATGGCTCCCCCCTGCTGCGTACGCCCCGCGGCGCTTTTGCGACAACGGTTAGAATGCCCGGAATACCTCGGATTATGATCCCCCGGCATCGCGCAAACATAAGATGTACCGAAGCGCGAATGAGGAGGCTGACCGGCATGCGGATTTTAATCGTAGCGCCTGAGCAAATTCCAGTCCCCCCCGTCCTCGGCGGGTCGGTTGAAATCACGATTCTGGCGCTTGCCCGGCAGCTGGCGCTTCATCACGAGGTGACGGTGGTCAGCAGAACCCATAAAAGCTATTCCCGTTATTCCAACATAGAAGGCGTGGCTATTTTCCGTGTTCCCGGAGGCCGTCCGTCCCGGTACTTGAAGCATGTGTTGAAATGGCTGAAAGGCAGAGGCACAAGCTTCGACCTGATCCAGATCGACAACCGTCCGCGTTTCGTCGAACCGGTCAAACGGCTTTGTCCCGATATTCCCGTCTCCTTGTTCCTTCAGTCGCTGACCTTTGTCAGTCCGCCTTATCTTGCCGCCGGCCAAGCGGCTCATTGCTTGTCCAAGGCTGATTTGATCCTGGCCAACAGCGCCTCGCTGAAAAAGCAGCTGATTTCCCGGTTTCCGCACATTGCCGGCAGCATCCGCAAAATATGGCTGGGCGTCGACACGAACCGCTTCGCTCCGGATGGGCCGAAGGCTGGCGGGTGGCCGTTTACATTGCTGTTCTCCGGACGGATCATCCCGCGCAAAGGACTGCCGGTTCTGATCCATGCCGTCCATCGCGCCCGGGCCGGAACGGGGAGGCGCATCCGGCTCATCGTTGCGGGCAACTCGCTGTCGCCCGGTTATATGCAGCGGATGAAAAGCTTGAATCGCAGGCTTGGAAGCCCGGCTTGTTTCCTGGGAACGGTGCCGCATTCCCGCATCCATCGGATCTACAATCTCGCCGACGCCCTCGTGTGCCCGTCACAGAAGCATGAGGCCTTCGGACTGGTGAATGTTGAGGCAATGTCGTCCGGCCTGCCGGTGATCGCTTCCCGCAACGGCGGCATTGAAGAGAGCGTCAGGCATATGCGCAACGGCCTGCTTGTGAACGACTACCACCGGCCGGAATCGTTCGCAGCGGCCATTGTGCGTTTGATGAACGATAAAGCGCTGTATAACCGATTGAGGCTGCAAGCGAGAATGGATGCGCTCAGTACATTCAGTTGGGAGGCTTCCGCCGGTCATCTGAGCCGCATCTATACGGAATTCATAAAAGGCGGATGACCGGACGATTTTGCTTTCCCATTATTTTCATTTACAATAGGAAGAAAACCGAATGGTGCGATGGAGGTTGTCCGATGCCGAATTTCCAGGAGAAATTGAACAGCTATGCCGAACTGATCGTGCGAGTCGGAGTGAATGTGCAGCCGGGTCAAAAAGTTGTCGTCAACGCGGCGACCGATGCGGCGGAGCTGGTCCGTTTGATTGTGAAAAAAGCGTATGAAGCCGGGGCCTACAACGTCAAAGTCAATTGGAGCGACGATCGGGTTTCCCGTTTGCGTTACGAGTTGGCGCCGGATGCGTCTTTTCTGGAGGAGCCGAAATGGTACGCCGGCGAGATGCTTGAACTGGCCGAGGGCGGTGCCGCGGTCATCAGCGTCGTATCTGCCGATCCGGATCTTCTGAAAGGCATACCGCAGCAGCGGATCGTCGACCACCAGAAGACGTACGGCAAGGCGATGTCCAAATACCGGCAATACGTGCAGTCCGACAAGTTTCCGTGGTGTGTCGTTTCGGCCCCGTCCCCGGCATGGGCGGCGAAAGTGTTCCCGGAGGCTCCGGAAGCGGAGCGGGTCGACAAGCTGTGGGAGGCAATTTTCGCTACGGTACGGATCGACGGGGGCGACCCTGTCGGCGCGTGGCGGGAGCATATCCGCACGCTGAACGAGAAAGCCGATTACCTCAATGCGAAGAAATACCGAAAGCTGCGCTACACGGCGCCGGGAACGGACCTGACAATCGAGCTTCCGGAGGGCCATATCTGGGTGGCGGCGGACAGCATTAGCGAGCAAGGCACCGCGTTCGTGGCGAATATGCCGACGGAGGAAGTGTTCACGGCTCCGCTTGCGCAAGGCGTTACCGGAAAAGTATCAAGCACCAAACCGCTAAGCTACGGCGGCAATCTCATCGACAACTTCACGCTTACGTTCGAGAACGGCCGCATTGTCGGCGTCACGGCGGAGAAAGGCGAAGAAGCGCTGAAAAATCTCGTCGAAATGGACGAGGGCTCGCATTACTTGGGCGAAGTGGCGCTTGTTCCCCACCGGTCGCCGATTTCCGATTCCAATATTTTATATTTCAACACGCTATTCGACGAGAATGCCTCCAACCACCTCGCCATCGGCAGCGCCTACGCCTTCAATCTGGAGGGCGGCAAAAAAATGACGCAGGAGGAATTGAAAGAACGCGGACTGAATACGAGCATTACCCACGTCGACTTTATGATCGGCTCGGCCGAGATGGACATTGTCGGAATCACCGCCGACGGCAAGGAAGAACCGGTGTTCCATAAAGGCAACTGGGCGTTCTAGAACGTTTGGGAAGCAACGAAAGCAAGCCGTCCTGAGGAAGGGCGGCTTATTTCGTTTGTTCGCTCCCCGCCAAACTTTAATGCTGATTTGCCTACAGCATGCCACAGGCCGACACATACTTTATGGTTAGAACGGATTGCATACAAGGGAGGTTTCGTCATGAAAGTGGATTGGCTGATCGTCGGTTCGGGATTTACGGGCGCGACATTGGCGGAAAGAATCGCCTCCCAGCTCGGAAAAAAAGTGCTGGTGGTGGAAAAAAGGGGGCATATCGGCGGAAACTCGTACGATTCCTACGATGAGCACGGTGTACTCATTCACAACTACGGCTCCCACACCTTCCATACCAACTCGGCGATGGTGTGGGATTATTTATCGAAATTTACGGAGTGGAGAGTCTATTTCCATCAAGTCCGAACCGTCGTGGACGGCAAAAAGATACCCGTTCCGTTCAACCTGAACTCACTGACCGAGGTGTTCCCCCCCAAGCTGGCCGAAAAAATGGAGACGTTGCTGCTTCAGCATTTCGGGTTCGCTAAAAAAGGGCCGATCTTAAAGCTGCGGGAAACCTCCGACGCGGAGCTCCGATTTCTCGCGGACTATATTTACGACCATGTTTTTTACCGCTATACGGTGAAGCACTGGGGATTGAAGCCGGAGGAACTGGATCCGTCCGTCACGTCGCGCGTACCCGTTTTCGTCAGCCGGGACAACCGTTATTTTCAGGACAAATACCAGGGTCTGCCCAAGGCGGGCTATACGGCCATGTTTAACCGCATGCTGAGCCATCCCGACATCAAGGTGCTGCTGAACACGGATTACAAGGAAGTAGAGGGTGAAATCCGATACGACCATATGATTTTTACCGGCCCGATAGACGAATATTTTCATTATATTTACGGGGCCCTACCCTATCGCAGCCTGAGGTTTGAATTCCAGCACCTGCACCAGGAATATTACCAGGAGGTAGGAACGGTCAACTACCCGAACGATTATGCCTTCACCCGAATTTTGGAGCAGAAGCATCTGACGGGACAGAAGCTGGATCATACGACGATATCCATCGTCCATCCCGAGAAATATACGGCCGGCGTCAACGAACCGTATTACCCGATCCCGAGAGCCGATAACCGCAACCTCTACAATCAATATGCGGAGGAAGCCAAACAGCTGGGCAACAAGGTGTTTTTCGCGGGAAGATTGGGAGATTACAAATACTACAACATGGACCAGGCGGTCGCCCGGGCGTTAACCTTGTTCCAGCATATCGCCGCGATGGGCGAGGCGGAGAAACCATGAAGATCCTGATTACGGGAGGAGCGGTTTGTTTTCGCTTCGTCGAGTTCGGTGTTCGGCACGAATACGAAGGTTCCTTTTGCCGAGGAGGATCCCATTCTGCAGCCGGCCTTCATTTATTGCTCGCATATCCACTTCCAAACGGCGCCGTCCTTGACCGGGTGAACGAACATCACTGCCGGATTCCGTTTTGCAGCCTTTGCTTCTTCCAAACTGATTCGCGGATAGGGACGCAGGTATTGCGTGACGGCTTTCGGATATTC